>NZ_JACADT010000799.1:0-2627 GCF_013421635.1 Streptomyces sp. UH6
GGTCCACCGAGGGCCTGCCGGTCACCGAGGTGCTGGCCCGGCTGCGCGGCGCGACCCCCGGCGAGGAGCCGCAGAACGCCGGCAGCGCGGTGCGGATCGGTCTGGAGCGCGACGGGCGGCGTTGGAGCGAGACCCTGCGCCGGGCGCTGCTCCCCACCGATTCGGTGACCGTGCGGCGGACCGCCGGCGGGGCGACGCTGATCAAGGTGAGCGCCTTCACCAAGGGCGCCGGCGACCAGGTCCGCGCCGCGGCCTCCGAGGCCCCGGACGACGGCATACTGCTGGACCTGCGGGGCAACTCCGGGGGGCTGGTCACCGAGGCCGTCGACGCCGCCTCCGCCTTCCTCGACGGCGGACTGGTCGCCACCTACGACCTGCGCGGCGAGCAGCGGGCGCTGCACGCCGAGCGGGGCCGCAGCACCTCGGGCCCGCTGGTGGTGCTGGTCGACTCCGGCACCATGAGCGCGGCGGAGCTGGTCACCGGGGCGCTCCAGGACCGCGGGCGCGCGGTGGTCGTCGGCTCCCGCACCTTCGGCAAGGGTGCCGTGCAGATGCCGACCGAGCTGCCGGGCGGTTCGGTCGCCGAGCTGACCGTGGGGCACTACCGCACGCCGTCCGGCCGGGGCGTGGACGGGGAGGGCATCGTGCCCGACCTGGTGGCCGGGCAGAACGCCGAGGAGCGGGCCGAGCGGGTATTGACTGGCCTCGGGGGCCCCTCCTAGTGCCAAAATGGGCGGCACTATGGCCAAGGAAAAAGGGCGCAAGCTCATCGCGCAGAACAAGAAGGCGCGGCACGACTATCTCGTCATCGACACCTACGAGGCGGGCCTGGTCCTGACCGGCACCGAGGTGAAGTCGCTCCGCCAGGGGCGGGCGTCGCTGGCCGACGGGTTCGTCCAGCTCGACGGCGGCGAGGCGTGGCTGCACAACGTGCACGTGCCCGAGTACAGCCAGGGCACCTGGACCAACCACTCGGCGCGCCGCAAGCGCAAGCTGCTGCTGCACCGGGAGGAGATCGACAAGCTCGCCTCGAAGTCGCAGGAGACCGGCCACACCATCGTGCCGCTCGCGCTGTACTTCAAGGACGGCCGGGCCAAGGTCGAGATCGCGCTGGCGAAGGGCAAGAAGGAGTACGACAAGCGCCAGACGCTGCGGGAGAAGCAGGACCGCCGCGAGACGGAGCGGGCGATCTCGGCGGTGCGGCGCAAGCAGCGGGCGTGACGCCGGTCTCCTCCGTCCCGGGTGCCGCGCGGGAACAAGGTGGCATCCTGCGCCGTTGCTCAGTACGATGGCACTTGCCTCCCCTGGTCGGGGGGCAAGGTTTGAAAAATCAACATGGGGATGATCGGTTTCGACAGCGGCTGTCGAAGCAGGGGAAGCGTGTCGAGGAAGCGGCCATGATCTCGTAAACCACAGGCCGAAAAAAATAATCGCCAATTCCAAGCGCGATCTCTCCCAGAGCCAGCTCGCTCTCGCTGCCTGATCCAGGTAGCGTGACGCAGCTCTCTACTTAAGGGAGTGTCAGCCCGGGGGTGTTCCCGACCCGGATCCTGGCATCAACTAGGGAACTAAACCTTGATCCCGGTCACGGGGTGAAGAGGGAAATCACACAGTGACTGAGCCCGTCGGAGACTTGTCCGCGTGATCTCCGGGGCTGAGAAAAGCACAGCGGACTGCACACGGAGAAGCCCTGGTTCCGCACCGTTGGACGCGGGTTCGATTCCCGCCATCTCCACCAACCCCATGAGCGAGGCCCTCGACCGGACAGGTCGGGGGCTTTCGTGCGTTCCGGCGCGTGCGCGGAGGAGGAACGGCGGACGGTGTGCCGAAGGGCGGTGGCTCCGACGTGGTGTCGGGGGCCACCGCCCTTCGGTCCGGCCGGCCGGCCCGGGACTCACCGCTGGGGGTCCGCGTTGAACTTGGCGGTGGACCAGAAGTAGCCGAGGACGGCGAGGCCGGCGCACCAGGCGAGGGCGAGCCAGCCGTGGTGGCCGATCCCGGTGCCGAGGAGGAGCCCGCGCAGGGTCTCGATGGCGGGGGTGAAGGGCTGGTACTCGGCGATCGGCCGGAACCAGCCCGGCATGGTCTCGACCGGGACGAAGGCGCTGGACAGGAGCGGGAGCAGGATCAGCGGCATCGCGGTGTTGCTGGCGGCCTCGGCGTTGGGGCTGATGAGGCCCATGCCGACGGCGATCCAGGTGAGAGCGGTGGCGAAGAGGACGAGCAGGCCGAGGGCGGCGAGCCATTCCAGGACGGTGGCGTCGGTCGACCGGAACCCGATGGCGACGGCGACCGCGCCGACCAGGACGACGCTCGCCACGGACTGCAGCACGCTGCCGATGACGTGCCCGACGATCACCGACCCGCGGTGGATGGCCATGGTGCGGAACCGGGCGATGATCCCCTCCGACATGTCGGTGGCGACGGAGACGGCGGTGCCGATGGTGGTCGAGCCGATGGTCATCAGGAGCAGACCCGGGACGATGTAGGCAATGTACGCCGCCCGGCCGCCGTCGCCGCCCACGCCGGCGCTCATGGTCTCGCCGAAGATGTAGACGAAGAGCAGGAGCAGCATGATCGGGGTCAGCAGCAGGTTGAGGGTGAGCGACGGGTAGCGGCGGGCGTGC
>NZ_JACADT010000008.1:0-32448 GCF_013421635.1 Streptomyces sp. UH6
GCGCCGCCCACGGGAGAGGGCCGGCGCTCGGCGGAGGAGTTCTTCCGCCAGGTGCTGGACCAGACCGGCGACGGCCACCTCGACTGGCCCGACCTCGCCGCCATGGCGCGCGAGCTGGCCACCCGCCTGGACCTGGACGAACCCGAGGAGAACCGCCTCTACGACGCCTTCGCCGCCTGGTGGCGCGAACTCCAGGCCGCCCTGGACACGGACGGCGACGGCCGGGTGAGCATCCTCGAGTACGCGGCCGCCGTACCGTCCCTCGCCGGCCCCGCGCTCATCCGGGTTGCCGAGGTGCTCTTCGACGTCACGGACAAGGACGGCAACGGGACCATCGATGCGGACGAGTACCGGGCGCTCTTCCGCACCGCCTTCCACCGCGACCTCACCGTCATCGACGGCGCCCACGGGCGCAGCGCCTTCGTCGGCGACTTCCTCTCCTTCATGTCGGGCCGCCGCTCGAACACCCCGTACGACCCCCTCCTCTCCGATGCCTGACGCCGGCCCGTGATCGGGACGGGGAAGAGTGCGCCGTCGGTGGTGGACACCGAGCACGGCGGTCCCGCGGGTCGAGCACGGCGCCCGGGTCCGCCGCCCGGCCCTGACGGCATACAGGTGCGGTGCTCCTCCGAGCCCGCCGGTGCGGCTCAGACCGACTTGGTCTCTCCACCGTCGACGCGGAGATTCTGTCCGGTCATGTAGGCCGACTCCTCGCCGGCCAGAAAACGTACGATCCGGGCGGCCTCCCCGGTGCTCTGCGCCCGGCGCAGCGGGATGCCGCTCGTCCACTCGGCGGGGACCACGCTGGGGTCGTCCTTGGTCAGCCCGGCGAGCACGTTGTTCATCCGGATCCCGTACGGGCCGTACTCGTTGGCGTACAGCTTGGTGAAGGAAGCCAGCGCCGCTCGCATCGTCACCGACACGGGGAACATCGGGCCGGGCTCGAAGGTGCCCGCGGTGGAGATGTTCACGATCGCGCCGCTGCCGGAGGCGACCAGGTGGGGCGTCACGATGCGGGCCATGCGCACGACGTTCAGCAGGTAGAGGTCGACGCCCTCGGACCATTGCTCGTCCGTGATGTCGAGCACCGGGCCGCGTGCCGCGTGGCCGCTGCTGTTGACGACCGCGTCGACCCGGCCGTACCGCGACACCGCGAGGTCGACGCACGCCCCCAGGTCCTCGATGCTGGTGTTCGACCCGTCCAGACCGGCGCCACCGAGCGATTCGGCAAGGGCTCGGGCCCGGCCCGACGGCGACATCGCGACCACCCGGTAGCCGTTCGCGGCGAACTCGCGCACGCACGCGGCGCCGATTCCGGATCCGCCGCCGACGACGATCGCGACCTTCTCGGATGCGGACGAGGGGGTCTCAGGCATGCGTGTACTCCTTCAGGCGCGTGGCGACCAGGGACTCGAGCGCGTCGGCGGCCAACTCGGCGAAACGGGCGAAGTCGATGTCGTCGCCGGCGGCCGCGGCCACGCGGAAGCCGTCGGTGAGCGCACGCCCCATGACGGCCATGTCGTGCGCCAGCGCCGCGGCGACGTCCTCCGGCAGCTCCGGGTACGAGGTCCGCAGCCGGGAGGTGACGAACTGGAACATCTCCTCGCGGATCGCGAGGTACCGCTGCCGGGCGAGGTTGTCCTCCAGGCGCCGCTCGAACGCGAAGACGAGTCCGATGCTCCAGAACGCGGCGGCCGGCTCGGCCAGGCTCGCCGACGCCGCCGCCGACTCGCTGATGCTCTGTCGCACCAGGTCACGCATGCCGCCGACGGAGGCATTGGTCTGCTTCCAGACCTCGAAGCAGTGGTCGAGCAACTCGACGAAGAGCTGCTCCTTGTTCTGGAAGTGCCAGTACACGGAGCCGATCGGCAGGCCGGACACACGTGCGACGTCGGCCATGGTGGTCCCCTCGTACCCGGCCTCGACCGCCCGCGAGAGCACTGCCTCGAGAATCGCCCGCTTCGACACCTCGGACGCCTGGTGAGTCTTCCGCCTCGTGGCCATGGGCCCCCCTCCGCAGTTCGGACTGCCCGTTCTACCAAATTCGCTCCACCCCTTGACACCGGCAAGGGACGCTGGCGATTGTAATGCCGATTCTAGAACGTAACTTCTAGGAAATCCTCACGGAACGCGACCCCGGGCGCGGACCACCTCATCCGGCGGGTCGCTGCGACGGCACAGGCCCGCTCCATCCCGAGACAGGGAGATCTTCATGAGGGTCACCGACCACATCGCTCAAGAGAAAATGAGCGGCCTTCAGATCCGCGCCGTCGTCGTCGCGATCACCCTGGTCGTGCTCGACGGCTACGACGTCTCGCTCACGTCCTTCGCCGCCCCCTACATCGAGAAGGGTTTCGGGGTCTCCAAGGCCGAGCTCGGACTCGTCATGTCCGGCGCCCTGATCGGCATGCTCGTGGGCTCCATCGTCGTCGCGCCGCTCGCCGACCGCATCGGCCGGCGCAGGATGGGCGTCATCTCGACCACGACGATCGCGATCGGCATGTTCATCGGCCCGTTCGCGACACCGGAGACCGGGACCTGGCCCCTCGTCGTGAGCCGCATCGTCACCGGCGTCGGCGTCGGCTCCCTGGTGGCCGTGGTCGGCGTCATCCTCGCCGAGTACACGGGCAAGCGCGTGTACGCCCTGGTGATGGCCGTCTACGCCGCCGCGATCAACATCGGCGGGCTGCTCGGCTCCATGATCGTGGGCCCGATGCTCGGCGCGCGCGGCTGGCAGTTCGGGTGGTGGGTCGGGTTCGTCCTGAGCGCGGTGGCCGCGGTCGCCACATGGGCGCTGCTCCCCGAATCGCTCGCCTGGCTCTCCGAGGGCCGTCGCGAGGACTCCCTGCGGCGGCTCAACGCGCTCCTGACGAAGATGCGCCGCCCCACTCTCGAAGCGCTCCCGGAGTCCGGCTCGAAGGGCGTCGAGGCCAAGGGCGCGCTGCGCACCGTGTTCACCGGCCGGACCGGCCTCTACACGCTGCTGATGATCGTCGGCTACGTCGCGTACATGCTCAGCTTCTACTTCATGACGAACTGGGCGCCGAGCTCCGTCGCGTCCGCCAACCACGACCCGGCGCTCGCCCCGCAGCTCGTCACCGCCTTCAGCATCGGCGGCATCCTCGGCAACGTGCTCTTCGGCTTCCTCGGGAACAAGCTCAGCGTCCGCCTCCTCGCCCCGGTCTTCCTGATCCTGGCCACCGCCGCCCTGGCGCTGTTCGGCATCACCGGCCCCGGGATGCCGACCGCCTGGTGGACCCTGTTCCTGGCCTCGTTCTTCGTCTGCTCGGGCACGGCCGCCTTCTACGCGATCGTCCCGGGGCTGTACCCGACGCTGGCCCGCTCGACCGGTTTCGGTGTGGTCATCGGCGTCGGCCGGTTCGGCGGCATCGCGGCGCCGATCGTCGGCGGCGCGGCCTTCGACGCGGGCCTGGGGATGGGCACGGCCTTCACCATCTTCGCGCTGCCCATGCTCGTCGCCGGCCTCTGCGTCCTCACCCTGCACCTGATCCAGCGCCGATCCGACGTGCCGAGCCCTCGGCCCGCGCTCGCCGGAACGGCCGCGTAAGCACCCACCACCACTTCCGAAGACCCATTCTGCGAGAAAGGGGAACCACGCCATGCCGCTGGCCGTCGCAGCGCTCTCCCACGCGCCGTCCTTCGGCAACGTCGACCCGGGCGGGGAGACGTTCGCCGAGATCAATGCCGCCATCGACGATGTCAGGGGGTTCGTCGCCGAGTACGACCCCGACCTGGTCGTGGTGTTCGGCCCCGACCACTTCAACGGTCAGCTCTACTCGCTGATCACACCGTGGGTGATCGGCGCGGTCGCCGAGGGCGTCGGCGACTACGGCACCACCGCGGGGCCGCTCCCCGTCGACGGTGACGCCGCCCGGGCCTTCCACGCGGCGGTGCTGGCCGAGGGCGTCGACATCGGCCGCAGCGAGCGGATGAAGGTCGACCACGGAGTGGTCCAGCCGCTGGACTTCGTGTTCGGCAAGGGCTTCACACAGCCCATCGTGCCGGTGTTCGTGAACGCGATCGGCCTGCCGCTCTCGCCGATGCGGCGGGTCCGGCTGATGGGCGAGGCGTTCGGCCGGGCCGCCCGGGCAATGGACCGGAAGGTGTTGTTCCTCGCCTCGGGCGGCATCTCCCACAGCCCGCCGATCCCGCGCTGGGACGGCGCCCCCGGCACCGTGCAGGAGCGCCTGGTCGCGTACGCGCCCTCGCCCGAGGAGCGGCACCGGCGCGAACAGCTGATCGTCAAGGGCATCCAGGCGATCGCCGACGGCAAGGCGCCGAGCGACCCGCTGAACGAGGAGTGGGACACGCTGGTCCTCGACGTGCTCCGGTCCGGCGACCTGAGCCCGGTCGACGGCTGGGAGAACGGCTGGTTCATGGCGGAGGGCGGCTCGGCCGCGCACGAGATGCGCAGCTGGATCGCCGCGTACGCGGCCCTGTCCACCGCCGGCCCGTACCGCCTCGCCGTCGACCGCTACTGGGCGGTCGAGAAGTGGGGCGCGGGCTTCGCGATCCAGGCGGCGGTGACCGCGTGAGCCGGGCCGGAAGGACGCATCTCGCGACCCTGTGGGAAGAGATCGCGGACCTGGAGCACACGCTGCGGTACGTGGACGCGGGCGGCTACCGCACCCGGGTCCTCGACGTCGGCGGGGCGGGCCCCGACGCGCAGACGGTGGTGCTCGCCAGCGGCACCAGCGGCCACATCGAGGCGTGGACGCAGAACATCCGGGCGTTCGTGGAGGCCGGTTTCCGGGTGGTCGGCTACGACTACCCGGGCCACGGGTACACCTCGCTCGCCGACCACCCGCTGGAGATCCGCGACTACGAGGAGCACCTGCTCGCACTGCTCGACGCCCTGGAGCTGGAGCGCGTCCACCTCGCCGGAGAGTCGCTCGGCGGCTGGCTGGCGCTGAAGTTCGCGCCCCAGCACCCCGACCGGCTGCACACGGTGATCCTGTCCGCCCCGGGCGGGCGGATGGTCGCGGAACCGCGGCTGGACAGGACGCAGTCGGTGAGCGCCCAGGCGGTGAGCGAGCCGACCTTCGAGAACGTGAAGAAGCGCCTGCAGGTCGTCATCCACGATCCGGAGAAGATCACCGACGAGCTCGTGCGCGTCCGCCAGGCCATCTACGCCCGCGACGGGTTCAGCATGGCGTACGTGTCCGCCCTGCGGGAGCCGGAGCGCCGATGGCGCAACCGGGTGACGGACGACGACTTCGCGGTGGTCCCGGTCCCGGCCCTCATGGTGTGGACCGACAACGAGCCCACCGGCGACGAGGCCGAGGGCGAGCGCCTGTGCGGGCTGATCCCGGACGGCGAGTACCTGCTGGTCCGCGGCGCCTCGCACTGGCCGCAGTGGGAGGGCGCCGCGGAGTTCGACGCCGCGGCGGTCGCCTTCCTCCAGAAGCACGCCGGACGGGAGGACCACCGGTGAGCGTCACCCAGCAGACCATCGGCCGGATCGCGCGTGAGCTGTTCGAGGCGAAGCGCGACGTCCGCACCGTGCCGTACGTGAGCCCCCGGCTCCCCGAGCGCGATCTCGACGCCGCCTACGCGATATCCGCCGAGTTCGCCGCCCTGCGCGAGCGCGAGCTGGGCGTGCGGCGGGTGGGCCGCAAGGTCGGCCTGACCAACCCCCTCGTCCAACAGCGCGTGGGCATCGACGAGCCCGACTACGGCGTCATCCACGACGACATGGTGCACGCCTCGGGAACGCGCCTTCCGCTGTCCCGGTACAACCGGCTGCTCATCGAGGCCGAGGTCGCGTTCGTGCTGAGGAGCGACATCCTCGAGGCCACCCGCGAGGCCGTCGAGGCCGCGATCGACTACGTGACCCCGGCCTTCGAGGTCGTCGACTTCCGCTACGGCGGGCCGGTCGGGCAGATCGTCGACACCATCGCCGACAACGCCGGCTGCAGCGGCGTCGTCCTCGGCGAGGAGCGCCACCCCTACGGCGAGGTCGACCTGACCACGGTGGAGATGGTCATCACCGGCGGCGGCACCGAGATCACCCGGGGCGTCGGCAGCAACGTGCTGGAGGACCCGGTCAACGCGGTGATCTGGCTGGCCGGGACCGCGATCCGCACCGGCGAACCGCTGCGCGCCGGCGAGGTGCTGCTCTCCGGGTCCATCGGCTACATCGAGCCGTGGCCCGCCGACGTCGAGTGCGTCGCCACCATCACCGGACTCGGTCGCGTCGTCGCGACCGCGGACTCGAAAGGCTGACCATGAACGACCACCGCCCCGTCGACGCCCTCACCCGCGTCGAGATCGAGCAGCTCATCGCGGAGATGCTCTACCGCCTGGACCACAACCAGGCGGACACCACCTGGGAGCTGTACACCGAGGACGGCGTCTCGGTCGGCCCGATGGGCGACATGGACCGCGAGGCCATGAAGGCCTGGGGGGCCAGGCGCGCCCGGCAGACCGACGTCGTCGGCCGGCACTTCATCGGCGGGATCCGCCTGGTGCGGGACGGCGAGGAGATCGAGGGCACGGTGCAGTACCTGACGTTCCGCGACACCAACGAGCCGCAGACACAGCCCGCCTCGGTCGGCGAGTTCCGTGAGCGCTACCGCAAGGTCGACGGGCAGTGGCGGTTCGCCCGCCGCGAGATCGTGCCCGTCTTCGGCGGCAAGGCGGCCGCGGCGCACGCCGCCCGGCTGGCCGGACGCGAGGGATCGGCGCAGTGAAGCAGACAGCTCTCGGCGGCGGGAACCCCGTCCTGTACCACCAGACGCTCCCCTCGTTCTCGATGCCGGAGTGGGCGGCGGCCGCCGGCTACGACGGAGTGATCCTCGACCTCCAGCACGGCGAGCTGGGACTCGAGGCGGCCTGCGGGATCCTGCGCTCGATCCCGCGGGACAACGCGTACGCGTACGCGCGCGTCGGATCGCCGGATCCCGCCCCGGTCCTGCGGCTGCTCGACAGCGGGGCCCGCGGCATCGTCGCGCCGACCGTCGAGTCCCGGTCCCAGGCCGAGGCCCTGGTCGCCGCCGTCAAGTACCCGCCCGCCGGCAACCGCAGCCTGGGTCCGTCCAGGCCGGCGCTGTACCCGGGTGACTCGTACACCGAGGCGGGCAACCGCGCGGTGTCCGCCATCGCCCAGATCGAGACCAGGGCCGGCGTCGACCGTGCCGAGGAGATCGTCTCGACCCTGGGCCTGGACTCGGTCTACATCGGACCGGCCGACCTGGCCGTCTCCTACGGCCTGCCCGGACGCGGCGACTGGGAGGACGGCCCCGTGCGCGAGGCGATCGCACACCTGCGGGAGGTGACGACCGCGCACGGCGTCACCCTCGGCATCTACTCCGGCAAGCCCTCCTACGCGGCCGGCCTGCTCGCCGACGGCCTCGTCGACTACGTGGGCCTCGGCATCGATCTCGTCCTGCTGAACCGCGCGTTCGGCGACACCGTCGCCGCGCTCGGCTCGGCACGATCCACTGGGAGCACCTCATGACCACCGCTTGCGACGTCCTCGTCGTCGGCGCCGGCCCCGTCGGCCTCACCCTTGCCAACCTGCTCGGGCAGCAGGGAATCGACGTCCTGGTCGTCGAACGGGAGTACGAACTCATCGACTACCCGCGGGCCGTCGGCATCGACGACGAGGCGCTGCGCGCCATGCAGACCGCCGGCCTGATCGACGAGGTGCTTCCCCACACCATCCCCGACCAGAAGATCTACATGGTCAACGGGGACCGGATGATCCTCTCCGAAGTGAACCCGACGACACGCGAGTTCGGCTGGCCCCGGCGCAACGGCTTCGTGCAGCCCCTGGTCGACCAGGTGCTGCTCGCCGGCCTGGACCGCTTCCCGAACGCCACCGCACGATTCGGCGCCGAGGTCGTGGACCTGGCCGACGACGGGGACGGCGTGCTCGCCACCCTCGCGGACGGCGGGACGGTGCGCGCGCGGTACGTCGTCGCCGCCGAGGGCGGATCCTCGCCCACCCGCAAGCGCCTGGGCATCTCGTTCGAGGGCGAGACACGGCCGACCGACGGCATCGTCATCGACGTCGCCAACGACCCGATCGGCACGCCCCATGCCGTCTTCGGCGGGGATCCGGCCCGCAGCTACGCCTCCATCGCCCTGCCCCACGGCATCCGGCGCTGGGAGTTCACGCTCCTGGAGGGCGAGAGCGAGGCCGACGTGGACGACGACGAGTTCGTCTTCGGCCTGCTGGCACCGCACGTGCCGGACCCCTCCCGGCTCGACATCATCCGGCGGCGCGTCTACCGCCACCACGCCCGCGTCGCGGGACGGTTCCGGCACGGGCGGATCTTCCTCGCCGGCGACGCCGCCCATGTCATGCCGGTCGTCGGCGGCCAGGGCTGGAACTCCGGCATCCGCGACGCCTTCAACCTCGGCTGGAAGCTGGCCGCCGTCGTCAAGGGGCTGGCGACCGACGCCCTGCTGGACACCTACGAGACCGAACGGCTCGGCCACGTCACGCAGATGGTGGCCGTCTCCCTCGGGATGGCGAAGGAGATGACCGACCACGATCCGGTCAAGGCCGCCGAGCGGGACCGGATCGCCGCCAACCGCACCCCCGAGGAGCGTGAGGCGCAGAGGAGGCAGGCGTTCAAGCCGCAGCCGAGGTTCGACCAGGGTGTCGTGGTGCACACGCCGCTGCCGGCGTTCAAGACACTGCCGGCCCGCGACGTGCCGCGTCTCGCCGGCTCGCTCTTCCCGCAGCCACGGGCCACCGACACCGACGGTGCGGAGATGCTGCTCGACGAGGCCACCGGGCAGGGCTGGCGGGTGATCACCTGGAACAACGACCCGTCGGCCTTCCTGTCGGCCGAGCGGCTCGCCGTGCTCGACCGCCTCGGCGCCCGCCTCGTGCAGGTGGTGCCGAAGGCGCAGCTGCCGTGGGCGCGCAAACAGGCCGCGGCCGGCGTCACCGTCGTCGGCGACCTCGGCGGGGAGACGAGCCTGCAGGCCTGGTTCGACGCGCGCCCGGTCGGTGCCCTCGTCGTCCGCCCCGACCATGTGATCGCCGCCGAGTGCCTCGCCCAGGAACTCGACGACGTGCTCGGCAAGGTCCTCGAGGCCGCTCGCATCGCGTGATCCCAGCACATCCCCGAGAGGACACCGAAACGATGGAGGGCTCATGACCGACCCGAGCCAGGCCGCCCGGATCGACGACGTGTACTGGCGCGACCAGTACACGCCCATCACGGAGGACGACGCCTTCCTCGAGTGCGTCGTCGCGGAGGCCGACCTGCCGTCGCTGCTCACGGCGCTGGCGGCCGTGACCGGAGATCACGCGCTGATACCGGCAGAGCTGCGCCCCCCGCATCCTCCCGTCGAGACGATTCCGCCCGCGCACGGCGGCATGAGCGAGGCCGCCCAGGCGCGGGCGCGTGAACTCGCGCTGTCCGCGCTCAGGCGCGTCCGCGACGAAGGGCTCACCCGTCCCCGTCTGCTGGAGCCCGCGGAGGCACGCTCCGTCGTCGACTTCATCACGGGCGGGGCCGGCGCCGAGGACGCGGCACTGATGATGCACGAGCTCGACCTGGTCACGCAGCGTCCGGGAGCACCGACCTGGCACGCCGCCGAGGTGGCGCCCGGCCGCGACTTCGAGGTCGCGGTCATCGGCACCGGGATGAGCGGCATCGCGGCGATGTACCGGCTCAAGCAGGCGGGCGTACGGTTCGTCGCGTTCGAGAAGCACCCCGAGGTCGGCGGCACCTGGTGGGCCAACACCTACCCCGGCGTCCGTCTCGACACCCCGACCTTCGGCTACAGCTTCTCCTTCGCGCAGCGCGCGGACTGGCCCGACGCGTACGCCGAGGGCGCGGAGATCGAGGCGTACTCCGTCGAGATCGTCGACCGCGCCGAACTGCGCGAGCACATCGAGTTCGACACCGAGGTCGTCTCGATGACCTGGGACGAGGCATCGGCCACCTGGGACGTCGTCGTACGGCGCGACGGCGTCGAGCAGCACCGGCGGTTCCACGCCGTCGTCGCCGCGACCGGGCAACTGGAGAAGCCGAACATCCCGCGGATCCCCGGACAGGACGACTTCGGCGGCGTGCGGATGCACTCCGCGCGGTGGGACCACGACGTGGACCTGACCGGGAAGCGCGTCGCGGTGGTCGGCACCGGCGCGAGCGCCTACCAGATCGTCCCGAGCGTCATCGACCGCGTCGCCCACCTCGACGTCTTCCAGCGGTCCGGGCCGTGGACCGTACCCGCCCCCAACTACCACGACCCGACACCGCGGGCCCTGGCCTGGCTCAGCGAGCACGTCCCGCACTACGGGCAGTGGTACCGCTTCCAGGCGTTCTGGGGCGCCCGCACCGGGCGGCTGCACACCGTCGAGGTCGATCCGGAGTGGGACCGCACCGACTCGGTGTCGGCGACCAACCTGCGCGTGCGTGAGGCACTCACCGCGATCATGCGCGAGCAGTGGGCGGACCGTCCCGACATGCTCGACGTCGTCGTTCCGCCGTATCCCCCCGGCGGCAAGCGCATGCTCCGCGACAACGGCGTGTGGGCTCGCGCCCTGCACCAGGAGCACGCCGAGCTCGTCACCTCCCCGATCGAGCGCTTCACGCCCGACGGCATCGTGACCGCCGACGGCGAGCAGCACCCGGTCGACGTCGTGATCTACGCGACCGGGTTCAAGGCGTCCGACTACCTCGACCCGATCGTGGTCACCGGGCCGTCCGGGCAGACGCTCAAGGACCACTGGGACGGTGACGCGACGGCCTGGGCCGGCGTCTGCGTGCCCGGCTTCCCGAATCTCTTCCTCATCCAGGGGCCCAACACCAACTACGTGGTGCACGGCCAGTTCCACTTCATGATCGAGTGCGGGGTCGAGTTCACCGTCGAGGCGATCCACCAGCTGCTGCTCCGCCGGGCGGCGTCGCTCGAGGTGGAGCAGGAGGCCCTGGACCGGTTCCTCGCGTGGGTCGACCAGGGCAACGCCGGGCGTGCGTGGGGACAGCCGCAGGTGCGCACCTGGTACAAGAACACCCGCGGCCGGGTCTCACAGGTGTGGCCGTACAGCCATCTCGAGTACTGGAAGCTGACCCGGGGCGCCGACTTCGACACCGACTTCACGCTCCGCCCACGGCCGGAGGCGACGCCGTGACCGCCGGAGGCGACACCGTGACCGCGCGGCGTGACGTGCTCGTGGTGGGCGCCGGTCCGATCGGGCTCGTCGCCGCTCTCCTGCTCGCCGACGCGGGGGTGCGTACGACGCTCGTGGAGAAGGAGACCGAGCCGGGCGACCTGCCTCGCGCGATCAGCCTCCAGGACGAGTCCTTCCGCACCCTTGAGCAGCTCGGGGTGGCCGACGCGCTCAAGGCCGAGTCCCTGCTGGACACCGGCAGCCGCTATTTCGGGCTCGGGGACCGCCTCCTGCTCGAGGCGAGGCCGGTCGCGTCGCGGCTGGGGCATCCCGCCAAGACCCAGTTCGACCAGCCGATCCTGGAGCGGCTCCTGTGGGAGCGGGCGGTCGCGCACGAAGGGCTCGAGTTCCTGCGCGGCGCCGAGGCGAGGGCGATCACGCAGGACGGCGGCGGAGTCAGCGTCACCGTGACGACCGGGGAGGAGACGTCCGGAGCAAGGACGCGGACGCTGACCGCCGACTGGTTGATCGGCGCCGACGGCGGACGCAGCTTCGTCCGCCGGGCGGTCGGAATCGATCTGGCCGGTACCACCCAGCCGCAGCGGTGGATCGTCGTCGACCTGCACGACGAGCCGCGCGCGCGGGACCCGTTCGCGGAGTTCCACGGCGACGGGGAGCGGCCGTACGTGCTCGTGCCCGGCGTCAAGGGACGCCTGCGGCTCGAGTTCATGCTCTTCGACCACGAGGACCCCGACGAGATGACGACGCCCGAGCGGATCCGCGAGCTGGTCGTGCCGCGCTTCCGGACCGGGCTGACGCCGGACGACGTGCGCCGCGCGGTCGTGTACGTCGCGCACCAGCGGGTCGCGCGGACGTACCGCGCGGGTCGCGCGTTCCTCGTCGGTGACGCCGCGCACCTGATGCCGCCGTTCGCGGGCCAGGGACTGAACGCCGGCATCCGCGACGCGACCAACCTCACCTGGAAGCTGACCGCGGCGATCACCGGCCGCGCGAGGGAGCGGCTGCTGGACTCCTACGAGGTCGAGCGTCGCGCCCACGGAGCCGCGATGGTGACGGTCTCGCGCCGCGTCGGCGCGGTCGTCATGGCGACCCACCCGGTGGTCACGCGCGTACGCGACTCCGTCGTCCGGACGGTCAGCCTGATCCCCCGGGTACGCGACTTCCTCGCCAACATGCGCTTCATCTCACCACCGGACTACAGCGCCGGAGTCGCCGTCGCGGCCCACGGCGTCACCCTCGGCACCGTGACCGTCGGCCGCGCCCTGAGCCAGCCGGTCGTACGCGACGTCACCGGAGCGGAGCGCGGACTCGACGCCCACCTCGGGCACGGGTGGACGCTGCTGCAGATCGGAGGCCCGCCCGGTGCGGCGGTCGACGCGTACTGGGACGCGATCGGCGCCGGCCGGCTGTGCGTCCGCGCACCGGGCGGCGAGCCGATCGCCGGCACGGTCACCGAGACCACCGCGGTGCTCACCTCCGGCGCCGGCTCCCTTCCCGTCTTCGTCGCGGTGCGTCCCGACCGCTACGTCGCGGCGGTGTTCGACTCCGCCGGCGAGCAACGCGTCGTCGAGGGCCTCCGCGCCTTCGTCGACGACCGCTCCCGACGGACCCTTCCGTACTCCGAACCCCCCGCTCCCGCCCACCACTGAACAGGAACACCCGATGAGCAAGTTCGTCAGCTACCACCGCGCCGACCTCGGCATCGCCTGGGGACGTCTCGACGCCGAGACCATCTACGACGCGACCCCGACAGCACCCTCCCTCGCCGAGGCCATCGCGGCCGGCGCCCTCGATTCCCTGGCGCACTACACCGATCGCCCGGTGGCGCTCGGTGACGTGCGGCTGGCTCCGGTCGTCCCGGAACCCGGCAAGATCATCTGCATCGGGGTGAACTACCGCACCCACCAGGAGGAGATCGGCAAGGCGGCTCCTCAGGCCCCGGTCGTCTTCGCCCGTTACGCCGACAGCCAGATCGGGCACGGCGAGGACGCCCTCAAGCCGGCCGGCTCCGCGCAGTTCGACTACGAGGGCGAGGTGGCTCTGGTCATCTCCAGGCCCGCGCACCGGGTCTCCAAGGCCGAGGCCTACGACCACGTCGCCGGCTATGCCGTGTACAACGACTTCTCGGTGCGCGACTGGCAGCGTGCCGCCAGTCAGTGGCTGCCCGGCAAGACCTGGCCGGGGACCGGTGGCTTCGGACCGTGTCTGGTGACGGCCGACGAGGTCGGCGATATCACCGAACTCGAACTGACGACCCGGGTCAACGGCGAGGTGCGCCAGCGCGGCAAGGTCGCCGACCTGATCAACGACATTCCGTCGATCATCGAGTACGTCACCGCGTTCACGCCGCTCTCTCCCGGAGACGTCATCGTCACCGGCACCCCGGGCGGTGTCGGGCTCTTCATGGACCCGCCGGGATTCGTCGTCGACGGTGACGTCGTCGAGGTCGAGGTCAGCAAGCTCGGGACACTTCGCAACACCGTCCGCGAGGTCTCCTGACCGGCACAGGGCGGCAGCTCGGGCACCGGGGCGGCCACCGGAACTCATGCGCAGTGCTTCCCGGCTGAGCCGGCCGTGCTCGCGCGTGCCGGTTCCGCGCGCTCCGGTTCCCTCTGCCCGGTGTCCGAGCACTGCCCTCACACGTCCAGCGGCCCGGGGCGAGGGCGGTGCCTCCCTCATGGCCGATCTGCCGGCGGTGCCCGGGATCAGGGCGACCTTGCCCTCCAGCCGCTTCATCGCGTCGTCCTGCCGGGCAGCGCGTCGGACACCGACTTCACCCCGCCGTGCGAGGTGAGGCCGCCGTCGACCGGTATCTCCGCGCCGGTGATGAACGACGAGTCGTCGCAGAGAAGGAAGACCACCAGGGGGGTCACCTCCTCGACCGTGCCCACCCGGCCCAGCGGTGTCTCGCGAATGTTCGCTTCCCGGAAGGCGGGCGCGGCCGATGCCGTCATCTCGGTCTCGATGAAGCCGGGGTGGATGGTGTTCACTCGGATCCCCCGAGGGCCGAGTTCCAGGGCAGCGGTCTTCGACAGTCCGCGCAGGGCCCATTTGCTCGTCGTGTAGGCCACCGGGTAGTGGGCGGTCAGCGCGGCGGACGAGCCGACGTTCACGATGGACGAGCCCGGCGGCATCAGGGGTGCCAGGTGCTGGATGCCCAGGAGCGGGCCGATCACGTTGACGGCGTGGACACGGCTCATGTCCTCGGCGGTGACCGCGTCCAGCCGGGCCCGCCAGGTGATGCCGGCGTTGTTGACCAGGCCGTGGACGGTTCCGTAGGTGCTTCGGAGGAACCCGGCGAGGTCCGCCCAGTTGTCGGCCGACGTGACATCAAGTCTGCGGACGCCCTCCCCGCCGATCACGTCCGTGGCGATGACCGTGGCGCCCTCGCGCTCCAGGGCCGCCGCCTCGGCGGCGCCCTGGCCGCGGGCGGCGCCCGTGACGACGACGACCTTTCCCGCCAGGCGCCCGCCGTTCACGGCCGCTCCCGGTCGCGGCGCCGGCCCTTGGACAGGGCGACGGGCTCGGCGCCGGATACCACCCGGGTGGTGAGGGACCCGACGGCCTCCACGGTCAGCGTGACGGTGTCGCCAGGCTTGAGCGGCGGAGGGACCCGCTCCCCGGAGCGGCCCCACAGTTCGGCGAGGCAGCCGCCGTTGCCGCAGGTGCCGGAACCGAGGACGTCGCCGGCGACGATCCGGGTGCCGCGTGAGGCGTAGGCGGTCATCTCCTCGAAGGTCCAGCTCATGTTGGACAGCAGGTCGCTGCCGACCTTCTCGCCGTTGACCTCGGCCGTCAGGGCCAGCCGGAGGAAGCCGTCGCTGTCCCGGTGGGGCTCCAGTTCGTCGGCGGTCACCAGGTAGGGGCCCAGCGTCGTGGCGGTGTCCTTGCCCTTGCACGGGCCGAGCCCGACCTTCATCTCGGCGGACTGCAGATCCCGCGCGGACCAGTCGTTGAACACGGTGTAGCCGACGATGTGTTCCCGTGCCCGCTCCGGGGTGAGGTCACGGCCCTCGCGGCCGATGACGGCCGCCACCTCCAGTTCGAAGTCGAGCACGGACGACCCGGGGGGCATGGGTACGTCGTCATCGGGCCCGAAGACCGCGTGGGGGTTGGTGAAGTAGAAGGTGGGGGCCTCGTACCACTGGGCCGGCACTCCGGACGCACCGTCGACGGAACGGCGGACGCCCTCGACGTGCTCCTCGAAGGTGACGAAGTCCCGGATGGAGGCGGGCTGGAGCGGCGGGAGCAGCCGGACCTCGGAGACGTGCGGTCCGGGCGGAACGTCCAGCGCCGCGCCCCCGGCGGCGAGAAGGCCCGGCAGACCGTCGGAGTCGCGGATCAGGTCCGTGAGCGAGGTGACTCCCGGCAGAGGGAACAACGTGCCGTCGTCCTCGACGACGGCGACACGGTTCCGGTGCCGGTGTGCGAATGCGGCGAAGCGCATGGTGCGGCTCCCAGATGGAGGGACGAGGAACGCGGGGCCGGGAACGCGGCGGTGGCAGTCGGGGCGGACCTGGCCCGCCGCGTTCCCGGGGATCGGGCCGGACTAGACCGGAGGGGCGACGAAGACGCCGCGGTCGGGGTCGTTGAACGATTCCTTGGCGACGAGTTCGTTCATGGGGTTGGCGGTGCCCCACTGGTCCGTGACCTCGGGCCGGGAGAAGTCGTAGACGTGGGGGTGCCAGGTGTCCTCGTCGAGGCATTCGAGCTCGGTGGTGTACTCGACGGTGTTGCCGTGCGGGTCGAGGAAGTACGTGAAGGTGTTGTCGCCCGCCATGTGCCGGCCCGGCCCCCAGATCTTGCGGTGACCGGCCCGCATGACGCGGCCGGAGCCGCGCATGTACTCGTCGAGGCCGCGCATCTCGAAGGAGACGTGGTGCAGCGCGGTGTGCGGGCCCTGGGCGATGGCCATGGAGTGGTGCTGGTTGCTGATCCGCATGAAGTGCATGACCTCGCCCATGTGGGGCGAGCTGAGCGTGTCGGACAGGGCGAAGCCGAGGTGGCGCTCGTACCACTCGCGGGTGCGGTTCAGGTCGGGGGAGTTGAGGACGACGTGGGAGAGCTTGACCGGGATGGCCTCCTTCTCCTCGATCTTCCGGTGATTGCGGACCTGGACGTCGGCGGAGACTTCGATGGTGCGGCCGTCGACGTCGAAGAAGCGGAAGCCGTAGCCGCCGCCGGGGGTGTCGACCGTGCCGGGCTGCGAGATCAGCTGTACGCCGTCGGCCAGAAGCCGCTCGGCGAGGGTGTCGACGTCGGCCGGTGTCGCCGCTCCGTAGGAGACCAGGTCGAGGCGCTTCTCGTCGGCTTTGCGGAGCCGGACGACGTACTGCTCGGGGCTGCCCTCGGCGGCGAGGAAGGAGATGCCGGAGTCCTCGGCGACCTTGGTCAGCCCCCACACACCGGCGTAGAAGTCGAGCTGCTTGTCGTAGTCGGGCACGGCGAGGTCGACGTGCCGCAGGTGGGTGAGCAGGCGGTTGTTCGTCATGGGGGCCTCCTCAGGCCGGGGAGAGGGTGAGCAGGGCGGTGGCGTTGGCGCCGCGGACGGCGTGGAAGTCGGTCTCGGGCAGGCCCGCGGCGCGCAGCGCGCCCACGGGGTCGTCGGAGCCCATGTCGAAGGGGAAGTCCGAGCCGAGCAGCACACGGTCCGCGCCGGCCGCCTCCACCAGCGCCCGCAGCACCTTCGGGTCGTGCACGAGCGAGTCGAAGTACAGGCGCCGCAGGTAGCTGCTGGGCAGCTCGGCACAGCCCGCCGACGCGTCGGTCCGGGCCCGCCAGGCATGGTCGCTGCGCCCGATGTGGGTGGGCAGGTAGCCGCCCCCGTGGGCCGCGACGACCTTCAGCCCGGGGTGCCGGTCGAGGACGCCGGAGAAGATCAGGTGTGAGAGGGCGACCGCGTTCTCGGTGGGCTGGCCCACGGTGTTGGACAGGTACCACCGGTCGAGGCGCTCGTCGAGGGTGCAGCCGAACGGATGCAGGAACACGACCGCTCCGGTCTCCTCGGCGCGTGTCCACAGCGGCTCGTAGGCGGGATCGGACAGCTCGCGGCCGGGGGCGTGGCTGGAGATCTCCACTCCGGCGAGTCCTTGCTCCAGCGCGTGGTCCACGGCGGGCACGAGCTGGTCCGGATGCTGCAGCGGAACCAGCCCCAGGCCCTTCAGCCGGTCGGGCGCCGCAGCGCAGTGGGCGGCGGTCGCCTCGTTGGCCAGGCGGTAGACCTTCTCGGCCGTGTCCGCGTCCGCCCAGTAGTGGTAGTGCGACGGCGAGGGGCTGACGAGCTGCACATCGACGCCCTGGGCGTCCATCAGGGACAGCCGGACTGCGGGGTCGGTCAGGGCCGGGACGCGGTCGCGGACCATGGGGCCGCTGACGGCGAGCGCGGCGGGGCCGTTGCGTCGGGCGTCCAGGGCCCGGGCATCGGCGTGGCCGGGCAGGCCGGAGACCAGGGCGTCGATCTGGGGGAGGAGGACGTGGGCATGCACGTCCACGGTGGGCGTGGTCACGGCAGCTCCCGCAGCATCGTCATGGTGCGGGCCATCAGCCCGGGCACGTCGGCGTCGCGCACCCCGTCGAGCTGCCACTGCCCGACCTGCACGGACGCCTCCACCACCGGCCGGACCCGCGGCATCCGCCGCTCGTAGTACGCCTGCAGCAGTTGCTCGCTCCAGTCGTCGGCGCCGCTCGCCGTCAGCATCTGGGCCAGGACCCAGGCGTCCTCCAACGAAAGCGCCGCCCCCTGCGCGAGGGTGGGCGGACAGCAGTGGGCGGCGTCGCCGACCAGGACCACCCGGCCGCGGTGCCAGGATCCTTCGACCAGCAGCTGGTCGAACCACGTGTAGTTGACCTTCGCGGGGTCGGTGAGCGTGGCGGTGATGGCCGGCCACGCGCCGCCGTAGGCCGACGCCAGGGCCGACATCTCCTGCGCGTAGGACTCGGCCGGTATCGATGCGCGGTCCCGGTTGCGCTCGACGACGTAGGCGTAGATCGTCGTCGGGCTGGTGGGGCAGTAGCCGGCGATGAACGCCGGGCCGCCGTAGGCAAGGTCGGTGCGTTCGACGCCGTCGGGTCGGGGGGCGGCGGCGCGCCAGATGGCCATGCCGGTCGGCTCCGGCCTGTCGGTGATCCCGATCTGGGCGCGGGTGGCGGAGCTCAGTCCGTCGGCGGCGACGACCAGATCGTAGCGGTGCTCGGTGCCGTCGCTCAGGCGGACGTCGACCCCGGTCGCGTCCTGGCCGAGGACGGTGGCGGTGGTGCCGAGGCGGACGTGCGCGCCGCTGGCGCGGACGGCGTCGATGAGGATTTGTTGCAGCCGCGGGCGTTGGATGCCGAGCGTGGCCGGCAGGTCGTCGCCGCCGGTGCGCAGGTCGCGCTGGACGTGCAGGACGGTGCCGTCGGGTGCGGTGATGCCGGCGGACCCGAAGGGGAAGCCGGCGGCCTTCACCTCCTCCCAGACACCGAGTTCGCGCAGGACGCGCAGGGCGTTGCCCTGCAGGGTGATGCCGGATCCGGCGGTGGCGTTCCAGTCGGCCTTCGCCTCGACGAGGTCGACGTCGATCCCGGCGCGGCGCAGCAGGATGGTGGCGGCGTTGCCGGCCGAACCGCCACCGACGACCAGGACTCTGCGGGGGGTGCTCATCGGATTGACTCCCTTTCCGGGTGGTGCGGGCCCGGGACTACTTGACGGCGACGGGGTTGACGGGGGAGCCCACGGCGCCGGTGATGGGCAACGGGGCGGCGGTGAGCCAGAACTCGTGGACGCCGTCGGCGGCGCAGTCCTCGGCCAGGGCCTCGAAGTCCCACATCTCGCCGATCAGCAGGCCGATGTGCGGGATGACGACCTGATGGAGCGGCTGGAAGGCGTGGGCGAACTCGTTGGGCCGCACCTCGAAGCCCCAGGTGTCGGTGGCGATCGCGGCGATCTCGCTGCGGTGGAGCCAGGACGCGGTGGTGAACGACAGGCCGGGTGCGGGGCCGCCCGCATAGTCGCCCCAGCCCGCGCGTCGAGCTCGGGCGAGCTGCCCGGTGCGCACCAGGACGATGTCGCCGCGGCCGACCGTGACGCCGTGCGCCTCGGCGGTCGCCGCAAGGTGCTCAGCGGTGATCGCGAAGCCGTCGGGGAGCTCCCCGTTCTCGCCGATGGTGCGGCCGACGTCGAGCAGGACCGCGCGGCCTGCGATGTGCGGGGCCATGTGCTCGATGCCGGTGACCAGGTCGCCGTCGGAGGTGACGACCTTCGCGGCGTCCCGGCCGTTCCAGGCCCTGCCGTGGTCGAAGATGTGGCCGAGCCCGTCCCACTGGGTGGAGCACTGCAGCGGCATCGCGATCACGTCGTCCGCGCCGCCGATGCCGTGCGGGAAGCCCTGGTTGCCGAGGGCGGCGTCGGTACCCGTGTCGAGCATGGTGTGGACGGGGTTGGTCCGGCGCCGCCAGCCTTTCTGCGGGCCGTTCATGTCGAAGCGCTGCGACAGGGAGAAGCTCACGCCGCGGCGGACCAGCGCGGCCCCCTCGCGGCGCTTGGCGTCGTCGAGGAAGTTCACGGTGCCCAGACGGTCGTCCTCGCCCCAGCGCCCCCAGTTGGAGCACTCCGCGGCGGCCTCGGCTATCGCGCCCTCGGGATCGTCGGGGTTCACGACGCCTCCCCGACACAGCGGGTGCGCTGGGCGCCGAGACCGGTGATGGAAGCGTCCATGACGTCGCCGTCACGCAGGAGACGGCCCCAGTGCATGCCGTTGCCGGCGGGGGAGCCGGTGAGCACCAGGTCGCCGGGGAGCAGGCGGGCGGTCTGCGAGGCGTAGGACACCATGCGCGCGACGTCGAAGATCATGTCCTTGGTGGACTCGTCCTGCATGACCTCGCCGTTGAGCTTCAGCGTCAGGCGCAGATCGCCGGTGTCGCCGAAGGACTCGGACGGCACGATCCACGGGCCGAGCGGGGTGAACCCGGGGGCGTTCTTGCTGCGCAGCCAGTCCGTGCCGATCTGCGGCATGTCCCGGCGGAACACGGTCGCGCGGTCGGTCAGGTCGTTGGCGATGGTGTAGCCGGCCACGTACTCCAGCGCCTCCTCGGGCGACACCCGGTACGCGGGCCGGCCGATCACCGCCGCCAGCTCGAGCTCCCAGTCCGGCTTCTTCGCCCATGCGGGCAGCGTCACGTCGTCGTACGGGCCCGTTACGGAACTCGGCAGGCCGATGAACACGTACGGCAGGTCCTCGGCCGCGCGGCGGTCCATGATGTCCGCGGCCTCCGCGCGCGCCTCCTCCTCGCTCCGCCCGTCACCGGGATCCCGGTGGGCGACGTGCAGGTCGATCACGTGCTGCCGGTAGTTGGCGCCCGACTGGAAGATCTGCCGCGGCTCGACGGGAGCGAGTACTCGGAAGTCCGACAGGGGATGCCGTGCGACTCTCGCATCGGCGGCGATCTCCCGCAGGCCCGGCAGCACCGTCGGCCACTGCTCCAGCAGGCCGCGCGTCGTCAACGCCGGGTCGTCCAGGGCCGTGCGCAGGTCGACGACCCGTCCTTCGCCGTCGACGAGGGCGGGAAAGGCGCGGCCGTCGTCGGCCGCGAGAGTGCCGAGGGCGAAGGGCCCGGCGAACGGAGCGGAAACGGATTGAGGTTTCACCGACATGTCCTCCTGATGGCGATGGGACTAATCTGGACCCGCATCACGCAATCGGGGAAATAGATTCTGTGGATCATTGTCATCGGTGAGACAAATAGTGCTGTGTTGCCGCTTGCCCGAAAGGGACCTTTGCCTCGTGAACCTGGCCCGCCTCGACCTCAATCTCGTGGTCGCGCTCCGCGCCCTCCTCGAAGAGCGCAACGTCACCAGGGCCGGACAGCGCGTCGGCCTGAGTCAGCCCGCGATGAGCGCGGCCCTGGCCAGGCTGCGCCGCCACTTCGACGACGAGCTCCTGTCGCGCGAGGGGAGCCAGTACGAACTCACCGCACTCGGCCGGGTCCTCCTCGACCGCACCGCCACCGCCTACGACGTGCTCGAACGTCTCTTCACCAGTCAGGCCGACTTCGACCCGGCCACCGAGACCCGCGAGTTCCGCATCGTCTCCTCCGACTACGCCGTCGACGTCTTCGGCGTCGAGTTCGCCCGCGTCGTGCACGAGGAGGCGCCGGGCATTCGCCTGCACTTCACCCGCACCCCGCTCACCGTCGTCGACGACACCGCGAGCCTGCTCAGCGCCAGCGACGGGCTGTTGATGCCCCACGGCGTCATCAGCGGCTTCCCTGCCACCGACCTCTACGAAGACCGCTGGGTCTTCGTCGTCGCCGACGACCACCCCAGCGTCGAGGACCGCCTCACCCGCCGGGACCTCGCCAGGCTGCCCTGGGTCACCTACCAGCGCACCTACGACGCCCCGGCGGTACGCCAGCTCGGCATGCTCGGCATCGAGCCGCGCGTCGAGGTCTCCGTCGACAGCTTCCACACCCTGCCCGCCCTCGTCGCCGGCACCCGCCGCATCGCCCTCGTCCAGGCCCGCCTCGCCCGCCTGCTCACCCCCATCGCCGCCGTACGCGTCCTCGATCCGCCCTACGAGGCCGTGCCACTGCGCGAGGCGTTGTGGTGGCACCCCGTGCACACGCATGACGCGGCGCACATCTGGCTCAGGGAGACCGCGGCGAGGGTGGGCCGCCGCATCGCCGAAGCGCAGTTCTGAAGCTCTGTCCGCAGCCACTTCTCCCAGGGGCGCGGCAGCGAAGCCCCGGTTCATCCCCCTATTCGGCCGATGGATGGCGGTCATCGTCGAAGCGGATGGTGAAAAGGGTGGGCAGAGCGGCCGGCGGCACGCATAGTCGAGGGCATTCCGCCCCCGGTTTCCGTGCCACCCTCGTCGGCCGTCCCGACCGGGCGCCGCTTTCACCCCTCCCCGTACTGGAGCGCCGTGATGCCCGCTGCCGTCATACCGCCGTCCCGCGATCACGTCCGCGACACCGTCCCGGCCGGACGCCTGCCCGCCGTCGTCCTCATGGCCGGCAGTTGTCTGCCCGTCCTCGGAGCGGTGCTCCTCGCCCCCGTGCTGCCCCGTATGCAGGACCACTTCGGCGGCGTGCCGGGCAGCGCGGCGCTGGTCCCCGTCGTCCTCACCGTCCCCGCGCTCGCCCTGGCGCTGCTCGCCCCCTTCGCCGGGATGATCGTCGACCGGCTCGGCCGCAAGCGTCTGCTCGTCGCCGCCACCGTCCTGTACGCCCTCTTCGGGACGGCGCCCCTCTGGCTGGATTCGCTCCACGCCATCCTGATCAGCCGAGTCCTCGTGGGTGTCGCCGAAGCGGCGATCATGACGGCCTGCACCACGCTGATCGGCGACTACTACAGCGGGGAACTCCGCGACCGCTACCTCGCCCTGCAGACCATGTGCGCCTCCGCCTCGGCCACGGTCTTCTTCGTCCTCGGGGGAGTGCTCGGGGCCGCCGACTGGCGCGCTCCCTTCTGGCTCTACGCCGTCGGCCTGCTCATCGCGCCCGTCATGGCCCGCGTCCTGCCGACCCCTCTCCCGTCGAAGCGCGGCACCGAATCCCAGGTGCCGCTTCCGCGGCGCCCGTTCCCCGTCCGGCGCATGGCCGGCGTCTGTCTCCTCACCGTCTTCGGCGCCGTCGTCTTCTACACCGTTCCCGTCGAGATGGCCTATCTCCTGGACGACCTCGGAACCGACTCCACCGGCACCGTCGGCCTCGTCACGGCGGTGGCGAGCGCCGCGACCGTCCTCGGCTCCGTCCTCTTCACCCGCCTCTCCCCGGACCGTCGCCATCGCCTGCCCGCCCTGCTCCTGCTCTGTGCCGCGGGCTTCCTGCTGATGGGCCTGGCCGACAGCCTCCCCCTCCTGATCGCCGGCGCCGTTGTCAACTGTGTCGGCACCGGCCTGCTGCTGCCGTCACTGGTCACCCGGGCCATGTCCCTCCTGGAATTCGCCGACCGGGGACGCGGCATGGGCCTGTGGACCGCGGCCTTCTTCTTCGGTGAGTTCCTCTGCCCCCTGGTTCTGCTGGCCGGCAAGGAACCCGCGGGCAGCCTTGCCTCCGCCGTCGCCTTCCTCGGGGTGGCCGCTGCGGTCCTCGCCGCGGTGCTCTTCACGGCAGCACGTCGCCCCGTACCCGCCGGCTCGCCCGACGGCGTGCGGCAGCAGTGAGACGGACAACGCGTTGAGCGGAAACGCTCGAGGCGCGGACGAGAAGGCCGACCGTGCGGCGCGGACGGACGGGCGGCAGGCAGCCGGCCTTCGACCGGAGTCCGGGCTCCCGGAGGGCGCCGTCCCCTCGTCGACAGGGGATGTGGCCGGTTTCGGCGAGGTGCCGTCCAGAGCGGCCCGGCTAAGCTGGTCCGTCCCCCACATGACGGGCCACGCAGGGCTCCAGGGGGGGTGACGTCCACAGGTGCGGGGGTGCGGGGATCGTGAGAGTTGCCGAGACATGAGTGGCGACCACGTCAATTACTACGGCGACCACAACGTCACGCACGACCTCCACGGGGCGCAGAGCATCGTCCGGTCCGCCGCTCCTGCCGGTGCCGCGGAGGCTGGGCGCGCGGCGCGCGAGGAGCTGGGCATCGCACTCCGTGAGTTGCGTGAGCACCTCGACCCGGCGGAGGCAGTGGTTGTCGACGACGCCTTGAAGGTCCTCACCACCGACGACACCGCACGGCCGGCCCACCTTCATCGCGCCCTGCGGGTGGTGGCGGCGGTCGCCACGAACGCGGGCGCGCTCGGATCGCCCGTCATCGGATTGATCACCCGCGTTCTCACGGAGCCGGCTCGCCCGGTGTCGGCGGTGTCGGCGGTGGCGGCGGTGGCGGTGGTGTCGGCGGGGGGAGACGAGGGGGAGGAAGCCCGGCCTTCCCCGGAGCGACGACCGGGCGTGCGCGCGCTCTTCACGCGGCTGTGGGATCTGGAGCCGGGGACTTCCGAGCACACCGAGCTGCGCGGTCGTCTGATCCGGATGCATCTGCCGCTCGTCGAGCACCTCGCCCGCCGGTACCGCGACCGGAAGGTGCCGCAGGAGGACCTCGTCCGGGCGGGTACGGAGGGTCTGCTCAAGGCGGTGGACCGCTTCCGCCCCGACCGGAGGACGAGCGAGTTCTCCACCTATGCGACGGGACTCATCTCCACCGGGATCAAGCGGTATCTCCGCGACCAGGGCCGAACAGACCGACTCCCTCACAGGCTCCAGGAGTTGCACCTGGCGCTGACCACGGCGACCACCGAGTTCTCCCAGCAGCACGGCCGTTCCCCCACGGTCCACGAACTCGCCGAGAGACTGGCCGTTTCCGAGCAGGAGGTCCTGGAAGCGCTGAATTCGGCCAACGCGCACGCCGCGCTCTCCTTGCACGTCCTCGACACGGAGGACCGGTCCCCGGCGGTCGCCGACGCGCTGGGCGCGGAGGGCGACACGCCGAGCGCGGAGAAGGATGCGCCGAGCGGCGCGGAGGCGGCTCCGGAGGGCATCGAACACCGCGACGCGCTCAAGCGGCTCCTGGGTGATCTGCCACCGCGGCAGAGAGACGTGGTGCGGCTTCGCTACTTCCGTGGCATGAGCCAGCCTCAGATCGCGCAGGAGGTCGGGATCTCCCAGATGCACGTCGCTCGGCTGCTGGCCGGCGCCTTGGCCCGGCTGGGGAAGGGGTTACCTGACGACGACCCCGCCCCCCGGGCCCGCCCAGGGCAGTGCGCAGTCGTCCTGAACCTCCTCGACGACGAACCCCGCGCCGGAACCCTTGTACGGCTGACCGTGGAGCTGGTGGCCGGGGCAGGGCACCCTTGGGCCGAGCGGGGGGCGCGTCCGCTCCTGGAGGTCGTGGCCGTGCCGCTGAGCAGCGCGGAGATCGAGCCCGCCACGGTGGTGTACCGCCCCGAGCAGCGGGTGTCCGGGGAGTTCCGGTTCAGGGCCGGGAAGCCCGGGACGCACCCGGTCCGGTTCGCTGTCGTGCACCACGACACCGGGGTCGTTCTTCAGCAGGTGGTCGCGGACCTGCAGGTCGGCACCGCCGAGCTGCGCAAGGTGAGGTCCTGACCGATGCCGCGCGTGCTGACCACTCGTGTCGTACAGGACCCCGGTGACGGCTTCCGTCGCCTGCCGCACCTGGAGACGGAACCGCCCGATCTCCGGGTCAGTTTCGACGTGCTCGGCGGCGGACGGATCCGGGCCCGCATGTCGGGGACGTCCGTTCCGGCTCTCGCGGGCACCGAGCACAGGGCCGACCTGATCGCGCGTCCCGACGAGGTGCAGGGGGCGGCCGCCCGCCTCTGTGCCCGATGGCGGGAGAGATTCGTCGACCACCAGCCGGTCGACGAACAGGGCCGGGCCCTGCCGGACAGGAGAAGACCGTTCGCCACGGCCGCCGATCTCAGCGGCGAGCCGGAGGGGGAGTTGCGCCCGTTGGTCGCCGATCTGGTGCGCAGTGGTGAGGCGCTGCTGTTCGACACCCTGCTGCGGGGGGACGACGAGCGGACGGTCATGTTCCGGACCTATCTGGCAGCGGCCCTGTCCCGGG
Organism: Streptomyces sp. UH6; assembly: GCF_013421635.1. NCBI lineage: Bacteria > Bacillati > Actinomycetota > Actinomycetes > Kitasatosporales > Streptomycetaceae > Streptomyces > Streptomyces sp. UH6. The sequence goes on from NZ_JACADT010000008.1 coordinate 25,620, forward strand.
AAGGGCTGCGGGTGAGGTTCGACTCCGATCTGCACCTTCCCTGGTCCCTGCTCTGTACGTACGAGGAGTCCGCCGCCACCGCCGCGGCCGGCCTCGACGTGCTCTTCGCCCGTTTCCTGGGGTACCGCCACCAGATCGAGCACACGGGCGACGCGTACGCGTGGATCGAGGAGCCCCGTGGCGCTCCCGACCTGCCCACCGTCAGCCTGAACCACGACGTGCGGGTGGGGCGTGCCAGTCGGGCGGAGGAGGTCGCGAAGGCGTTGGCGGAGGGTACGGCCTGCACGGTGCGTACGACGTACGACGAGTTGGTCCGCGATCTGGGAAATCCGGAGCTTGACGAGCAGTTGATGTATTTCTGGTGCCATGGAGAGTTCGTCGGCAATCCTCCCGGCCCGCCGGTGTTGGCCATCCGGTTGAGCGACGGCGTCCTGTTCGACGGCCACGCCGTGCACGAGCTGCGAGTCCGGTACCGGGGCAGTTCGTTCCGGCCGTTCGTCCTGCTCAACGCCTGCCATGCCGGGCTGACCGGAGCCGGCGCGGATCAGGCCTTCCTCGGCGCCAAGCTCATCCAGCACGGTGCGCGCGGGGTGCTCGGCCCGCAGATCGCCATGCCGCAGGCGTTCGCCGCGGAGTACGCGCTCGAGTTCGTCACCCGCTACCTGGAGGGCGCGGCGACCGCGGGCCGGATCGTGCACGACCTCGCCCGGCACTTCGCACGCCTCTACCGCAATCCTCTCGGTTGCGCGTACGGGCTGCACTGCGGCATGGACGCGCGCCTCGACCTGCCGCGTGCAGGTGAGGTATGAAACGGGGCGCAGGGCCCGAGAACCGGGTCAGGGACGGAGGCGGCTCCCGGGGCAGGGCCGCGGCGGCCGGCATCGGGACCGGCGTCGAGGTCCAGGCCGTCGATCTGGACGAGACCGGCTGGCTGCTCGACGCCGACACCCGTGAGCCGGTGCCCCACCACGGACTGCGTGACTACTTCGCGGACCGCCTCGCTCCACCCCCCTGGGCGACGGACGTGCTCGTCTACGTCCACGGCTGGCAGACCTCGCCCCGCTCCGCCCGGCGCACCGCCGAACGGCTGCTGGCGCTGCTGCGCGCCAACCTGGCGGCCCACCCCGCGCAGTATCCGGCGCTGACGGACGCCACGGCCAAGGGCTTCCGGCCGTGGTGTGTCGTGGTGCGCTGGCCGTCGTCCAGCGCGGTCACCCCGGCCGGATACCGCCGTATCAGGGACCGCGCCCATGCGATGGGCGCGCGCGACGGCGGGGGCCACGCCGCACACATCCTCGGCCGGCTTCTCGGTTATCTGGACACCGAACGCGCCGACCCGCGGGCGGCGCCGGTACTGGCCAACCGGGACGGGCAGTACCTGCACCTCGTCGGGCACTCGTTCGGCTGCCGGTTCCTGTGCGAGGCGGTGCAGTGGGCGGCCGACGCCCGGCTCGAGGACACACTCGGCTGGAGCGCGGCGGAGCGGTCGCCGTCCCGGCCGTTCACCGCGGACAGCATGCTCCTGTTCCAGATGGCGGCCCGGCGCGACGCGTTCCTCACCCGCTTCCCGGGCATCCTGCCGGGCGACGGGCATGACGGAGCCCCGCTGCGGGGCCCCATCGTCACCACGTACTCCCGGCACGACCGGGCGACGGGCTTCTGGCACCTGCGGGCCGAGCGGCAGGCCGGCATCGGTCACTCCGGCATCGGCCCGGCTCCCGCGCCCATGTTCACCACCCGCCTGCTGCCGGTCGACGAGCGTTACCCGCTGTCCGTGCTCGACCACCGCTTCGTGAACGTCGATGCCTCCGAGGTGTACGTGCGCGGCCGCCGCCTCAACCCGGCGGGTGCCCACTCCGACCATGTCCGCCCGGAATCAGCCCATTTGCTGCTGACCCTCGCTGACTGTTCCCGCTGACCGTGGGCCGTCCGAGTGGCCTCCAGGTGTCACCCGCTTCGTCGAGTGCCTCCCCGATCTCCTGCCCGGCGTGGCCCACGCGAGCGTCCACCGCCGCACGGCCGAGAGGTTCACCGGCGAACGGCGGGTCACCGGAGGAACACGGTCAGGGCGATCACGGCCATCCCGACCACCAGGCCGAAGACGGCTCCCCCGATGGAGAAGTCCTGAGCGATCCGCGCCTTCTCCGGCTTCCTCGGCAGGTAGTGCACCGTGCGGGTCTCGCCCACCGCGGCGAGGGGGCGGTTGTGCGGTGTCGTCCTCATCCGGGCCACCTGTCCGGCCGCCGTGGTGAACTCGAACTCGCACCGGACGCTCGGCTTCGCGGAACTGAGGTTGTGGTGCACCGCTACGCACGTGCCCTCGGCCGTGAGCCCTCGCCTGCGAAGCGGGATGTCGCGCCACAGCAGCGCGCCGCACGGTATGAGGACGAAGACGGAGATGAGCACCACAGGCGCGACGGGATTGTTCATACCTGCTACGACACGTCGAGTGCCCGAAGGGTTGCGAGCTCCTGACCGTCACCGGCGCCGAGGAGATCGAGATCCGGGAGAGGACGCGAGGCCGGATCAGCTCGACGGGACGCGGCGTCACTACGCCAGATCGAGGAAGCTCCATCGCGCCTCGGGCCGGGCGCCGCTGAGCCACTTCCCGCAGTTCTGGAGCACCACCGGGCTTGAGGTGATGTGCTGGGTCCCCGTGTGGAGATCACGCAGGAAGCGGTCGATCGGGCCGCGTCGGATCGCTGCCGAGCCCGCCCAGCGGTGGACCGTGCCGCCCACCTCCCGCGCGGTCGACGTCGCGTGGTTGAGGACCAGGCGCAGCAGCGTCTCCTGCTCCGTGGTGAGGAGGTCGCCCGAGTCGAGGGTGGCCTCGAAGTCGCGCCATGCCTCCGCCACCCACGCCCGGGCGGCCCGGAGCCGGGCCTCCGCGGTCGCGTACTCCGCGTGGAACTGGGAGGTGTCGACAGCGGCACCACGCGTTCCGGCGCGGGCCCGGGCGACCTTCTTCAGCTCGTCGAGCAGCCGCCGTCCGACGCCCAGTGCCCAGCCGGTGTGTCCGATCGCGGCCATGTTGACCAGACCGAGGCGGTAGACGGCGCCACCGTTGACCGGGGTGGTCGTGGTGGCGAGGTAGGTGTACTCGTGCGGGACGTACACGTCGTGGCAGTGGTAGTCGACGCTGTGCGTCGCGCGCAGCCCGAGCACGTCCCAGTTGCCGTCGAGCGTCACCTGCGACTTCGGCATGGCGAGGATCCGCATCTCTCCCGTGTCCTCGACCTGGATCAGGCTGTGGACGTGGGTGGCGTGCGCCATTCCGGAGGCGAACTGCCAGTTGCCGCTCACCAGGTAGCCGTCCTTCACCGGCACGGCCCGGCCGGGCCGGGTGCCGTGCCCGGCGACCAGCGCGTACTCCCCGCCGGCGACGTCGGGGAACAGGTCGGCCGCCGCGGCGTCCCCGATGAAGGCCGCAGTGGAGCCGGTCACCAGTTGCAGTGCGAACATCGTCCAGCCGGCCGCTGCGTCGTGGTGGCTGAGCCGCTCGACCGTCTCGATCAGCTGCAGCGGGGTGAACTCGAATCCGCCGAGGCTCTTCGGCAACTCCGCTCTGACGATCCCCGTGTCCAGCAGGGCCCGCGCGGTGTGTTCGGGGAGTCTGCCGAGGTCCTCCGCGGCATCCGCGTCCGCGTCGAGCGACCCGCCCAGCGCGTCGATCCGATCCAGGAGTGCGGGCAGTTCCGGGCTGCGATGCAGTCGAGCCGTGGCCGTCATGCCGTACCTCACCTCACCGTTGCTGGTCGGACACCATGTCACGCGCTGCGAGGGGGAGTTCGCGATCCAGGCGGGGGTGGCCCGCCCATCGCGATCGTCTCACGCGGGTGGTCCGTCGTCTGCCGAAGAGCGGCAGAGCGGGGCGGGGCGCGCGCCCCGGTCGCCGAGCCGACCGACAAGCCGCTCCAGCCCCTCCGCGAGCCGTTCGTGGTGCGGGAGGTGTCCGGGTGCGCGACCGGCGCCCGAGGTGTGGGCGGAGGTGTGGTGACGGCTACGTGCCGTGCGAGCCCGACGCAAGACGTAGGCTGCCGTCGGAGAACAAGGGGGAGACGATGCTCGACGACCGTAGGACGACCGTTCCCGTGTGGACGCTCGCGACCACTGATGTCCAGGTACCGGGGTTGCCCGCGGGTGAGTCGATGACGCCCGAGCGCCTGACCGAACTGCGCGGAGTCCTGGCCGCGTTGGCCGACGAGCCGATCGTCACGCTGGAGGCGCATCCGCTGTCCGACAAGGTCGACCGCCGCCGCGGCATCCCGTTGGACGCCGCAAGTCCTCTGGCGCAGCACTTGTCCCAGTTCATCACGCAGTCGACGCGCACGTCTCTCACGGCTGCCAGAGCGACCGCGTCGGGCGAGGTGCTCTACCGGATGGTGATCCCGGCGAAGTTCGCCGCCCAGTTCGGGCAGGGCCTCGTCCGCCCCATGGTGGCGAAGGGAGCGTCCGGTGCGGTCCGCGGGGCTCTCGTGGACTCGACGGGCAAGATCGCCGCGAACGCGAAGCTCGTGCCGGTCGGAGGGGTCGCGGCGACAGGTGCGGTCGGTGGGGCCGGTGCGACCGCCGGCGCCGCGGTGGCCGGAGGCACGGCACTCACCGTGGCCGCTCCGCTGGTGCTCATGGCCGTGGCCGTGGGGGTGAGTGCGCACGCGGACATGAAGCGACAGCAGGCCATCGAACACATCACGGAACTGCTGGAGCAGCTCAAGGAGGACAAGCTCGACGACGAGCGCAGCTCTCTCGCGGGCTGCCGCCCTGCCATCGACAAGGCCACGGCCGTCCTGCTCGATCAGGGCAAGCTCGGTGTGTCGCTGGGACTCGACTCGGCGGTGCACACCATCGACACGGCGCTGGCGCAGGCCGAGACCCGCCTGGGCCGGTGGCGGAGTGCGCTCGACGCGCTGCCCGACGGCGAGCCCGTCGCACTGGCCACGCTGACCGACCATTTCCCCGGCATCGAGGAACAGGGCGGGACCTTCCACGCCCATCTCGAACTCGCCGCCCTGGCGATCACGATGAAACGGCGGGTCGTGGTCCTCCAGGCGGTCGAGCACGCCCAGGGCGCCCCTGAGAATCCGTTCGAGAACTTCACCGCCGCGCTCAAGCGTGATCAACAATGGCTCGACGACATCGAGTCGGGCATCGCCGATGTGCTGCTCCGGCTCTCGGCCCTGGAGCTGGGACGCCCGAGCGGGCTGCGCCCCGTCTTCAAAGCCGGTGAAGTGGATCGTCTCCTGAGCGCCGCGCATCGGCTGCACCAGCTGGGCCGTGGCGTCATGCGCAACGGCCGCCCGGCGGACGTCGCGATCGAGATCGCGCGCGAGAAGGACGGCTCGGTCGCGGTGTTCCCCGCGCTGCCCGTCTAGAGATCGAGCCCGGCAGGGGGACCACGCGGTGCTGATGTCCGGTCACCGGATCCGCTCCGGTCCTGCGCTCGCCGCCGCCCGCCGGGTTCGCGACCGCGGAGTCGCTGACGGCGCGCCGGTCACCTTCGCTCCCGGTCACCTTCGTTCCCGCGCGCCGTCGCGACGTCAGGCCCGTGCGCGACGGCGCCGTGCCGGGTCGGTGAGGGAGGGCGGGGTGTAACCGCCGTCGCGGGCGGAGAGGTTGGCGCCCGGCGGGACGATCTTGTCGATACGGTCCAGGACGTCCTGGTCGAGGCGGATCGCGTCCGCGCCCAGCTGGCTCTCCAACTGGTCGAAGGTGCGCGGGCCGATGATCGCGGACGTGACCGCCGGATGTTCGAGGACGAACGCGAGGGCGAGCTGCACCAGCGTCAGCCCCGCCTCCTCGGCCAGCCGGGCGAGGGCCTCCGCGGCGTCGAGCTTGGCCGCGTTCTCGGGGGCGGCGATGTCGAAGCGCTCGGTCTGGCGCGCGGAGCGGCTGGAGACGGGCTGCTCCGCGCCCTTGCGGTAGCGGCCGGACAGCCAGCCCCCGGCCAGCGGGCTCCAGACGAGCACGCCGAGTCCGTGGCGCTCGGCCACCGGCAGCACCTCGCGCTCGATGCCGCGCGCCAGCAGCGAGTACGGGGGCTGCTCGGTGACCACCCGCTCCCGACCCCGCCGTTCGGCGGTCCACTGGCCCTCCACGATCGCCGACGGTTCGAACGTGGACGTCCCGATGTACCGGATCTTGCCCTGGCGCACCAGGTCGGTGAGCGCGCCGAGCGTCTCGTCGAAGTCGGTGTCCGGCTCCGGCCGGTGCACCTGGTACAGGTCGATCCGGTCGGTGCCCAGCCGCCGCAGGCTGTCCTCGACCGCGCGGACGATCCAACGGCGGGAGTTCCCCCGGTCGTTGGGCCCGTCGCCGAGAGCACCGTGGAACTTGGTGGCGAGCACCACGTCGTCCCGACGGCCGCCCGCGAGGGCCTTGCCCACGATGGTCTCGGACTCGCCCGCCGAGTAGACGTCGGCGGTGTCCACGAAGTTGATCCCCGCGTCCAGCGCCCGGTGGATGATCCGCACGGAGTCCTCGTGGTCGGGGTTGCCCCGGGCGCCGAACATCATCGTCCCCAGGCACAGTGGGCTGACCTTCATGCCCGTGCGGCCCAGATTGCGGTACTGCGTCATCGTGCACTCTCCTGCATGAGGGGATCGGTGGTACGGGGACCGGTGGTACGGGGGTCGGCGGTGGCGTCCCCGGCTTCGGCGGCTTCCCCGGCTTCGGCGGCTTCGGCAGCTTCGGCGGCTTCGGCGGCGGCGTCCGCGGGGACGCCGTCGCGGAAGGCGTCCCACAGTCGGCGGTAGGGTCCGCCCGCCGCGAGGAGCTCCTCGTGCGTGCCCGACTCGGCGATCCGCCCGCCGTCGAGGACGACGACCCGGTC
>NZ_JACADT010000080.1:0-11601 GCF_013421635.1 Streptomyces sp. UH6
CCTTTTTCCTTTTCCTTGACCACCGCTCCCGGAGCATGCCGGAGGCGAGATCTTGGAGAAAGATCTGAAGAAGTTGGGGTGCTGCCCGGGGGCGGTGGTGCGATCTCTCGCAGTCGCTCGTTCCCGAACAGGTGTAAGACTCTACACACCTCCCGGCCCGTGAGGCAAATCGCTCAGGGGGCCCCTCTTCAGGCATCAGGGGGCGCCAGGAACCGGATCCGGGGCATCCCGGGACATAGGCTTCCTTTACGCGCACCGCCCACCACCCGCTGTGACTGCTGTCGGCCATGGGAGGCCCCCTTGATGCTCACCGTGACGTCCCCCGTCCCGGGCCGGGTCATCCCTCTGGACACGGTGCCCGACCCTGTCTTCGCCGAGGCGATGGTGGGTCCGGGGACGGCTGTGGACCCGACCGGAGGAACGAGGAGGCAGGTGACAGCGGGGGCTCCGATCGATGGGACCCTGGTCTCCCTGCACCCTCACGCGTTCGTCGTGGTGTCGGGCGACGGCCGTGGCGTCCTGGTGCACCTGGGCATCGACACGGTGCAACTGAACGGCGAGGGGTTCGAGCCGCTGCTGCGGAAGGGCGACGCGGTCCGGCGCGGGGAGGGCGTCGTGCGCTGGGACCCGGAGGCCGTGGAATCGGCCGGCAGGTCACCGGTGTGTCCTGTGATCGCCCTGGAGGCTCTGGCCGGCTCGCTCACCGGGTTCGCGAACGGTGCCGGCGTCGAGGCCGGTGACCAGCTCTTCGTCTGGGAGTGACACCGGGCGCTGAGGGTGTTCCTGCTTCTGCCGAGTGCGGGGAGGGCCGTCACACTGGCATGCAGGGATCAGCCGGGCGCCACCGACGGGTGCCGCTCTCGCACGAGTGGACGGGTGAGATGGAGACGACGCTGCGGGGCGTAGGGGTCAGCCATGGTGTCGCGGTCGGGGAGGTGCGGCACATGGGGACCGCCGTGCTGGAGCCGCCGGCCAGGCAGATCCCCGGGGCCGACGCCGAACGGGAGCAGCGGCGGGCCCGTCAGGCCCTGAACGCGGTGGCCGCCGACCTGACCGCGCGGGGGATCCTCGCCGGTGGTGACGCGCAGGCGGTGCTGGAGGCCCAGGCGATGATGGCCCGGGACCCGGAACTGCTGGCCGACGTCTGGCGGCGGATCGCGGTGGGGAGCACCGCGGAGCGTGCCGTGTACGACGCCTGCGCGGCGTACCGGGATCTACTGCTGGGAGCGGGCGAGTACCTGGCCGGCCGGGTCGCGGACCTCGAGGACGTGCGCAACCGCATCGTCGCGCGGCTGCTCGGCGTTCCGATGCCCGGCGTCCCGGACAGCGACGAGCCGTACGTCCTGGTGGCCCGGGATCTCGCGCCCGCCGACACCGCGCTGCTCGACACCACGCTCGTGCTCGGGATCGTCACCGAGGAGGGCGGGCCGACCAGCCACAGCGCGATTCTGGCCCGCGCCCTCGGGGTGCCGGCGGTGGTCGGGGTGCCCGGGGCGGCGGAGCTTCCCGAGAGTGCCGTGATCGCGGTGGACGGGAGTACGGGGGAGGTCGTCGTCGATCCCTCGGAGGAACGGCAGGAGGGGCTGCGGGCTCTGGCGGAGCGGCTGAAGAGCGAGCTGGCCACCGCCAAGGAGCCGGGGCGCACCTCCGACGGGCATCTGGTTCCGCTGCTCGCCAACATCGGCGGGCCGGCCGATGTGGTGGCGGCCGTGGAAGCGGGAGCCGAGGGTGTGGGGCTCCTCAGGACCGAGTTCTTCTGGGTCGACGACAAGGGGGGCACGGGTGAGGTTCCTTCCGAGAGCAGCCAGGCCGAGGCGTACCGGGAGGTGCTGGCGGCCTTTCCCGGCCGGCGCGTGGTGGTGAGGGTCCTGGACGCCGGCGCGGACAAGCCCCTCGGATTCCTGACGGCCGGCGACGAGCCGAATCCGGCGCTCGGCATGCGCGGGGTGCGGACCCTGTTGCGGCACCCGGAGGTGCTACGCACCCAGTTGCTGGCGCTGACGAGGGCGGCGGAAGGACTTCCGGTCCACCTGGAGGTGATGGCGCCCATGGTGGCGGACCGGGCCGACGCGCGTGCGTTTGCCGAGGCGTGCCGGGCGGCGGGGCTTCGCGCGTCGGTGGGTGCGATGGTGGAGACCCCGTCGGCGGCGTTGCGGGCCAGGTCGTTGTTGCGTGAGGTCGAGTTCCTTTCCGTGGGGACGAACGATCTGGCGCAGTACGCCTTCGCGGCGGACCGGCAGGCGGCGGCGCTCTCCCGTCTGCAGGATCCGTGGCATCCCGCGCTGCTGGACCTGGTGGCGATGACGGCCGAGGCTGCCCGCGCGGAGGCGAAGAGCTGTGGTGTGTGCGGCGAGGCCGCGGCGGATCCGCTGCTCGCCTGTGTGCTGACGGGGCTCGGGGTGACCTCCTTGTCCATGGCGCCCGCGGCGCTGTCGCGGGTACGGGCCGCGCTGGCCACCTGCACCCTGGCGCAGTGCAGGCGGGCGGCCGCGGCGGCCCGGTCCGCTGACAGCCCCGAGGAGGCACGGCTGGCCGCCCGCGCGGTGCTGTCCGGGGAGTGAGCCCGGCCGGCGGGTGCGGGTCGGGTCGCGTGCCGACCGTCGCCGGGTGGTCACGGCCAGGCGGTCACGCGGCAGGCGGTCCGGTCAGTGCGGGTGGTCGGGTCGCGTTTCCGGTTCCACCATCAGCTCGGGCGGCGCGCAGTAGTCGACGTCGGACTCGGGAGCGATCGGTTCTCCGGTCGTGACGTCGGTGCAGTAGGCGTCGAAGACCTCCCCCGCGGTGAGCGGCTCCAGGCCTTCGGGCCTCAGACGCCAGCCGTACACGCGGTCGGGTCTGCCCGGGGCGACGGTACGCATCACCAGGCCGCCGGGGCTGCGGGTGGCGATGCCCAGGGCCAGTACGGCGGTCAGTTCCAGGGCTTCGCCCTCGTCGACGTCGACCGCGCCGTTCTCCCGGCGGTCGGCGTCCAGGACGCTGAACAGCGACTGCGGCAGGGTTCCCACGCTGCAGACCAGGTGAAGGGAGCCGGCGCCGGCCGTGCCGAGGACCGCGCCCAGCAGCCGGGTGGCACGGGAGAGGGCGAGACGTCCGCGGTCGTCGCCGCAGAGGGGGCAGGGGCCGAGCCCGGCCAGCGCTTCGGTCGCGTACTCCCAGGTCGCCTGCCGGACGGTCTCGGCGACCAGGTCCGGGAGCATCTCGGCGAGGGGGCGGCCGTCGTAGGGGACGGTCGGGCTCGTCGCGGCGAGCTGCGCGGTGTAGCGGGCGCGGCTGGTCACGGCGTCCGGTTCGAGTCCGGCGTCGACGCAGTACGTGACGTACTCGTCCGGGTCGAACAGGGCGACGCTGGTGTGGTTGCCCTGGGAGGCCCTCGACCTGAGGAGGGCCTCCATCTGGTCCAGGTAGGTCTGGTGGTCGTCGAAGGCGAAGGTGCGGTAGCGCCGCATGGCCGCGAAGTCGCGTTCGTCGGTCAGCAGACCGACGGTGCCGGCGATCTCCCTGCGCAGTACGCGGCGCAGGCTCTGCGGGCCGGTGGGGCCGGTGCGGCCGGTGCGGTTGTCACGGGCTGTCCGGGCGGTGCCGGTGGTACGGGCGGTGGTACGGGCCACGATTCCCCCAGGTGTGCGAGCGGTCGAACATTGCTCACTCACCGTAACCGACGCCACTGACAGTGAGGGCGACGGCGTTGCGGCGGCGTCCCGTACCGGGTCGGCTCAGGACCGCTTGCGGGCGAGTTCCTCGTAGAAGGCGAGCAGGCCGATGTCGTCGATGGACCCCGGATTGACCGCCTTCTCCATCGGTACGCCCTGCAGCAGACGCTTCACGGGGACCTCGATGCGCTTGCCGGTGAGGGTGTGCGGGACCCCCGGCACCTCGATGATCTCGTCGGGCACGTGGCGGGGCGACAGTTCTTCCCTGATGGTGCGCCGCACCTTGTCGACCAGCGCGTCGTCCAGCGCGGCTCCCGGTGTCAGCTGGACGAACAGCGGCATCCAGTAGCCGCCGTCGGGTTCCTCGACGCCGATGACCAGGGACTCCTTGATCTCCGGGAGCCGCTCGACGGCCTCGTAGATGTCGGCGGAGCCCATCCGGACGCCCTGCCGGTTGAGGGTGGAGTCGGAGCGGCCGTGGATGACCACCGAGCCACGCGAGGTGATGGTGATCCAGTCGCCGTGGCGCCACACGCCGGGGTAGGTCGAGAAGTAGCTGTCGTGGTAGCGGCTGCCGTCGGCGTCGTTCCAGAAGCGCACGGGCATCGACGGCATGGGCTTGGTGACGACGAGCTCGCCGACCTCGTCGACCAGCGGGTCGCCGCCCGGGTCCCAGGACTGGAGGTCGGTGCCCAGGCCCGCCGCCTGGAGTTCGCCGATGTGGACCGGGAGGGTCGGGACGGCGCCCGCGAAACAGGAGCAGACGTCGGTGCCGCCGCTGACGGAGGCGATCCACAGGTCCTCGCGGACCTCGTCGTGCAGCCAGCGGAAGCCGTCGGGCGGGAGCGGGGAGCCGGTGGTGGCGACGCAGCCGATGCGGGAGAGGTCGTGGTCGCGCCCCGGGTGGACGCCCGCCTTGCGGCACGCCATGACGTAGGCGGCCGAGGTGCCGAAGAACGTGGCGCCGGTGCGCTCGGCGATCCGCCACTGGGCGCCGGTGTCCGGGAAGCCGGGGCTGCCGTCGTAGAGCACCACGGTGGTGCCGGTGAGCAGGCCGGAGACCAGGAAGTTCCACATCATCCAGCCGGTGGAGGTGTACCAGAAGAACCGGTCCCCCGGGCCGAGGTCGCAGTGCAGGCCGAGCTGCTTGAGGTGCTCGACCAGGATGCCGCCCTGGGACTGGACGATGGCCTTGGGCAGACCGGTCGTCCCGGACGAGTAGAGCACCCACAGCGGATGGTCGAAGGGCACCTGCTCGAAGACGGGTGCGGTGTCCGAGGAGGTCAGTGCCGACCACTCGAGGGCGCCCTCGGGGGCGTCGGTGCCGAGCAGCGGGATGTGCACGACGGCGCGCACCGTGGGAAGTTCCCGGCGCAGTTCGGCGACGGTCTCCCGGCGGTCGTGCTCCTTGCCTCCGTAGCGGTAGCCGTCGACGGCGAAGAGGACGACGGGCTCGACCTGCTGGAAGCGGTCCAGCACGCTGCGGGCGCCGAAGTCGGGGGCGCAGGAGGTCCACACGCCGCCCACCGCGGCGGTGGCCAGGAGGGCGACGACGGCCTGCGGGACGTTGGGCAGGTAGCCGCTGACGCGGTCGCCCGGGCGGACGCCCAGGTCACGGAGTTCGGCGGCCAGGGAGCCGACCTGCCGGCTGAGTTCTGCCCAGGTGACGGGGCGCGGTTCCTGGCTCTCGTCGACGTGGAGCAGGGCCGGTTCGCCGGGCCGTTCGGCGGCGGCGCGCAGGGCGTGCTCCGCGTAGTTGAGGGTGGCACCGGGGAACCACTCGGCACCGGGCATCGACCGGTCGCCCAGGACACGCTCGTAGGGGGTGGAGAAGCGGACGTCGAACCACTCGGTGACGGCCTTCCAGAAGGTCTCCAGCTCGTCCACGGACCACCGGTGCAGTGCCGGATAGCCGCCGTCGGCGGGGGCTCCGTGCCGTTCGGCGGCCCATGCCTGGAACCGGGTGATCCGTGCTTCGGCGGCCCGCTCGGGCGTGGGCTGCCAGAGCGGGGCGGGGTTCTGGACGGGCATAGGGGTCGCTCCCGGGATCCGGCGCCTGGTGGGCGCATGACGCGGCTGATACGGACGATGTCATGTGATCGTCTTTCGTACCAGGGTGGGCACCACATAGTCACCAGCCAATGTGTGGGGCGTGGCACTACGAGTCGGTACCGGGTCATCGGCGCCGGGTCAGGAGTAGCGGCCCTGGAACCAGTTGCGTACGGCCTCGGTGTGCAGCGGGAAGGCCAGGTCGACGGGCTCGCGCAGAAGGGCCCGGGCGCTCGTCTCGGTGGTGGGGACGAACGGCGGGAGGGTGTCTGCCGGACGTTCGGGGAGCAGGCCGAACACCAGCAGGTGGCCGTTGGGCGAGCTGAGCACGTCGGCCGGCCGGAGGTCGTCCGGGTCGGCTTCGATGCCGGTCTCCTCCCGGAGTTCCCGGACCACGGCCTGTCGCCAGTCCTCGGCGTGGTCGACGAACCCGCCGGGCAGGGCGGTCCCGCCGAGGGCCGGTTCGATGGCACGGACGATCACGACGAGACCGGTCCCCTGTTCGTCGCGGACCGGCTGGAGGGCCACGGCGACCGGGAGCGGGTTGCGGTAGGCGACCGTCGCGCAGGCGGGGCAGGTGCGGGGCCAGCCGGTGACCCCCTCGCCGTAGGCGGCTCCGCAGGCGGAGCAGTGGGAGCCGGGCGGGTGGACGGCGGTGGGGTGCGGGGAGGCGGACACGGCCGGAATGTATCCGACCGGGCGCGAGGGCGTCTCCGGTTCGGCCGAGGGAAGTGCCGTCGGCCTGCGGTACGGCCGGCGGGAGGGAACGGCCGGCCGGCCGTACCGCAGGCCGTGGTCCGGCGGGCGCCCGGCCTGCCTTCCGTGGCTCAGCGGGCGGGCGTGAGGGACGCCTTGGAGACCGGGAAATCGAAGTAGGTGTCCGGGTAGAGCTCCGGCTTGAAGGTGTAGTGCCACCACTCGTCGGCGTAGTTGACGAAGCCGAGGTCTTCCAGGGTGTCCTTGAGCAGCAGCCGGTTGGCGCGCTGCTCGCCCTGGACGCGCGGGTCGAGGGTGTGGGACAGGGTGTCGAAGCAGTCGTAACCGGTGCCCATGTCCAAGGAGTTGTCCGGGAAGCGCTGGCTCTGCGGCGCGAAGCAGGGCTGCAGGGGTCGGCTGGGCACCCACGGCTTGTCGGGGGTCGCCGGCAGCCTGACGACGGTCAGGTCCACCGTGGAGCCGCGGCTGTGGCCGGACTTCTCGGCGATGTAGCCGTCGGGGAACAGGCGGGCCTTGTCGAGGTTCGGGTAGAACTCGGCTTTCATCCTCGTGTCGTCCACGTCCTTGGCCCAGCGGACGAAGTGGTCGACGGCACGCTGGGGGCGGTAGCAGTCGTACACCTTCAGGCCGTACCCCTGGGCGCGCAGTCGGGTCTGGGCCCGGCTGAGCGCCTCCGCCGCCGGGCGGGTGAGTATGCAGACCGGCTGCTGATAGCCGTCGACGCGCTCCCCGACGAAGTTGTGCCGGGTGAAGTAGCGGATCTCCTCGATGATCGTCGGGTCCACGGTGCTCAGCGCCACGAAGCCGTCCGGCGCGTGCGGTTCGGGGGCCGCCTGCGCGGTGGCGGCGCCCGCGCCGCCCACGGTGAGCAGGGCGGCGGAGGAGGCGGCGGCGAGGGTACGGGCGGTGACGGTGAGTCTCTTCATGGTCCCTCCGTCTATCAGGATCGTGATCCGCGGGGGAAGGGCTCACCAGGACGGGACGACCGGGGCCGGAGAGAAAAGTTGCCGAGTCTTGAGGCATACATCGGCCGGGAGCGGGAACAAGTGCGCCACGCCCGGCACTCGTGCCGGGTGCGGCACGGCCCGTACCCCAGTCGGCGGGGGTACGGGCCGTGTTCGTTCCTCGTGGCTCCGTCTACAGGGCGCGCAGACCCGCGATGACGTCGCGCAGCACCGTCTCGTCGACGGCCTCGACCAGACGGACGGGCGGCTGGACGCGGATCAGTTTGGCGTCGAGCAGGTCGGAGAGCAGCACCCGCACGACCCCGACCGGCAGGTCGAGGTCGGAGGCCAGGTCGGCCACCGAGCAGGCCTGCTCGCGGCAGAGACCGAGCACCGTCAGGTGTTCGGGGACCAGAGAGGCGAGGACCTCCGGATCGGTCGTCCGGCCCTCGTCGTCCGCCGAGCGAGTCATGATCATGGCGGTCAGCGACAACCACTCGCCGGCCGACCCGGCCGTGCGGCCCCTGGTCATGGCGTACGGGCGGACGACCGGGCCGGCTTCGTCGTCGAACCACTGGCGGGAGTCCTCGTCGGCGTGACCGTCTGCGTTCATGCCAGGCCCTACCCGCCGGCGGCCACGTCGTCGCGGGGCGCCGTGCTCAGGTGTGAACCGACCTTCCGCACCAGGAGGGTCATCTCGTAGGCGACCTGGCCGATGTCGGCGTCCGCGTCGGCCAGGACGGCCAGGCAACTGCCGTCGCCGGCGGCGGTGACGAAGAGGAAGGCGTCCTCCAGTTCCACCACGGTCTGCCGGACGGCACCCGCCTGGAAGTGGCGTCCGACGCCCTTGGCGAGGCTGTGGAAGCCGGAGGCCACCGCGGCCAGGTGCTCCCCGTCCTCACGCGTGAGTTCCCTGGACACACCGGTGGCCAGTCCGTCTCCGGAGAGCACCACGGCCTTGCGGATGTTGGTGACCCGTTCCACCAGGTCGTCCAGCAGCCAGTTCAGTCCCCCCGAGGCCTTTCCCGCCTCGTCGAACGGGTGCGCGGCTGTCATCGATCATCTCTCTTCGTCGTTGCTGGTACGGTTCCGGTCCGCGCTCCCCCGGTCGCTTCCCGGCACGCGGTTCCCGGGCCGGCGTCCCGGCCGGTCGCGGTCACCACGGCGTCGTTCTCCTCACGGCCACGCTGCCAGCCGTGCTGGAGCGAGGCCATCCTGTCGCGGAGTTCCTCCGCGTCGCGGGCGGCGGGATCCGCAGCCTCGGACCGGGCCTGGCGCCGTGCGGCGGGGTCCTGGTCCGGAGAGTCCTTGAGCTGGGGCGCCAGGCTGGCCTGACGGACCCGGCGGGGCAGGCCACCGGCCGTCAGGGGCTGTTCGACCACCGGGCGGACCGGCCCCCCGGCGGCCTCCTCGCTGTCCGGGACGGCGGCGTGCTCGGTCGCCGGTTCGGAGTCGGGCTCGTCGCGTGGGACACGGAGTCCGCCGCGGGAGGACGGCTCCCCGCCCAGGGGCTCCTCCAGCGTCTCCTGCAGCGGGATGACCTCGACCAGTTCCAGTTCGCCGGTCCGCTCGGCCTCGGAGATCCTCTTCCGGGTCGCCACGCGGGCCCGGTCCAGGCGCAGGCCCGAGCCGTTGCTCTCCGGCTCCTCCTCGGTGAGCAGGCGTTCCGGGAGCAGCACGACGGCGGTGGTGCCGCCGTAAGGCGACGGCTGGAGGGAGACCTTGACGTTCTGCCGGCGGGCGAGCCTGCTGACCACGAAGAGGCCGAGACGGTCGGTGTCGGAGAGCTCGAAGTCCGGGGTCTCGGCGAGGCGTTCGTTGGCGTCCTGCCGGGCCTCGGCCGACATGCCGAGGCCTCGGTCGTGGATCTGGAGGAGGAATCCGGTGCTCAGCCGCTCGCCGATCACCTGCACCGCGGTGTGCGGCGGGGAGAACACCGTCGCGTTCTCGAGGAGTTCCGCCAGCAGGTGGGTGAGGTCGGCGACGGCCGGGCCCTTGACGGAGAGCCGGGGCAGGCGGCGGACCTCGACGCGCTCGTAGTCCTCGACCTCCGCCGCCGCGGCGCGCACCACGTCCATCAGGCGGACCGGCTTGCGCCACTGCCGGGCGGGGGCCGCGCCGGAGAGGATCACCAGGCCTTCGGCGTGGCGGCGCATGCGGGTGGTGAGGTGGTCGAGGCGGAACAGGTCGGCGAGCTCGTCGGTGTCCTCGGCGCGCCGTTCCATGGTGTCGAGCAGGGTCAGCTGCCGGTGCAGCAGGACCTGGCTGCGGCGGGCCAGGTTGACGAAGACCTCGGAGACGCCGGAACGGAGTTCGGCCTGCCTGACCGCGGCCTCGACGGCGGCGCGCTGGAGGGAGTCCAGCGCGCGGCCGACCTCGCCCATCTCGTTGCCGGGGAACTCCCGGGGCGGTATCTCGGCCTGGACGTCGATCTTCTCGCCGCCGGACAGGCGGCGCATGACGCTGGGCAGCCGGACCCCGGACGCCTCGTGGGCCTCCCGGCTGAGGCCGCGCAGGTCGCGGACCAGGCCGCGGCCGACGCGCACCGACACCACGATGCTGGCCAGGACGGCGAGCAGGCCGAGGATGCCGCCGGCGACGACCTTGAGGATGATGTTGCGGGCGACCGGGCCGACGCGTTCCTGGTAGCGGTCGGCGGTTTCGTCGTTGAGCCGCTGGAGGTTGGCGAGTGCGGTGCCGGCGATCGTGTCCCAGGAGCGGGCCGTCATCCGGTCGCCGTCCATGGCCCGCAGCTCCGCCTTGCCGAGGGCGGTCGCGGCGTCGCTCTCCTCCCAGTAGCTCTCGTGCCGGGCGCGGTCCGACTGCGGCAGCATCGGCAGGCTGACTTCGACGAGCATCGAGCGCTGCGCGACCAGGTCGCTGATCTGGTCGATCTCCTTGCCGGTGGCCTCGCCCACCACCAGGCCCGATCCGAGCAGGGCGTCCTCGCGGGCCAGCAGTTCGCGGACCCGGAACAGGTTCACCACGGCCCTGGCCTGCTGGTCGAGTTCGACGGTGTCGGCGGCCGGAAGCGCGGTGAGGAGCGTGAAGCACTCGTCGATCAGGGCGTTGTAGGCGGCGTAGGCCTCGGTGCGGTCGGAGGCTCCCCGGTCGACGGCGCTGCGCGCGGTCTCCACGCGCCAGAAGGTCTCCAGGACTCCGTCCAGTTGCAGGTCGGAACTGGAACCGAGGGCCTCGCGGACCTCCTCCTTGGCCGCGTTGGCGCGGACGACTTCCATGGCGTCGTCGGTGACGGCCCAGCTCTGCATCAGCAGGTCGATGTCCGAGGAGTCCGGGCTGGCCAGGTGGACGAGGGTCTGGCGGCGTTCCGCCTGGAGCGCGACGACCACTTCCTCGACCGGATAGCCGATCTCCTCGACGGCGGTGGCCACCGTGAACATGCGGTTGGCCTCGGTGGCGGTCAGCACACTGGTGAAGGCCCAAATGCCCGTCAGGGACATCAGCGGCACGATCAGCAGCGCCACGATCTTCCTGCGGATGGATGTCCCGCGAAAGCGCATGGCCTCCCCCATTTGTTCAGCCCCGCCCGTGCCGGGGTACACCTGTGCGTCAATCAAACGGCGTGAGCCTACTACTGAGGGGGACCCCTCGAAGAAGGGATCGTACGGTCGAAAATCCCTGGCCACTGCCGGGCATGGGTAGCAGTCAGGTGATTGCGGGAGATTTGTCTCCCGTTTCGGGAATCCTGTGCGCACGTCGATCGTCCACACGATGTGGGGGTATCAGCGTGCGGACGAAGGGGGTGTCGCGTTGTCGGACACTGCGGAGAAGTACGGGAAGTCCGAGAGGCCTGAGAGGTCCGGGAAGTCCGAGGGGATCGAGGGACTCGGGGGGCTCGAAGGGGTCGAGCCGGAGGCGCGGGAGCGTCCGTTGTGGGTGGAGGTGCCCGCCCGGCGGCCCCGGTTGCCGGATCCCGTCCGGACGGCGGCGGTACGCGCCGTGCTCCTCATGGCGGTCACCGTCCTGCTGGCGTCGGTCGCGTTCCTGCTCACCATGGCCAAGGCGCTGCTGGCCTTTCCGGCGGTGATCGCCGCGGTCGCCGGCATCGTCGCGGCGACCTGGGCGGTGCTCGACGTGTGGGTGACCCGCCAGGTGTGGAACCAGCGGCACGGGGTCGTGTCGGAGCCGAGCAGCACGGCGCGCCGGCTGCGGCGCGAGCGGCGTGCGGCGCGACGTCAGGAGCGGGCCGCGCAGCGGGAGTTCGGGCGAATACGCCGACG
>NZ_JACADT010000800.1:0-2626 GCF_013421635.1 Streptomyces sp. UH6
CACCGCGTGCCCGCCGTCGGCCAGCCCCGGCAGCGGCTGCTCACCGGGCCCGTCGCCGACCAGGCAGACCGCGCCGTCGTGCCAGACGTGCCACAGCGCCCGGTCCACGCCGGGGACGTCGCCACCCTCCGCCCGCACCCACACCAGCGCGGACTTCTTCGCGGCCTCCTCGACGAGGGCACGGTCGAACAGCTCGGCAGTCGTCATGGCAGCAGCGTAGCGAGCCCGCGCGGAGCGGACCGTGGCCGCTCAGAGCCAGCCGTTGCGCTTCAGGGTGCGGTGGATGCCCAGACAGATCACGACCGTGATGCCCATGACCATGGGGTAGCCGTACTTCCAGCCCAGCTCCGGCATGTGCTGGAAGTTCATCCCGTACACCCCGCAGACCATGGTCGGCACGGCGATGATCGCCGCCCACGAGGTGATCTTGCGCATGTCCTCGTTCTGCGCGACCGACGCCTGCGCCAGGTTGGCCTGGAGGATCGAGTTGAGCAGCTCGTCGAAGCCGATCACCTGCTCCTGCACCCGGGCCACGTGGTCGGCGACGTCCCGGAAGTACTTCTGGATGTCCGGGTCGATCAGCCGCATCGGCCGCTCGCTGAGCAGCAGCATCGGCCGCAGCAGCGGGGCCACCGCCCGCTTGAACTCCAGCACCTCGCGCTTGAGCTGGTAGATCCGCCCCGCGTCCGTGCCGCGCGGCGCGCTGCCGCGGCGGCCGGGGGTGAACACCTCGGTCTCGACGTCGTCGATGTCGTCCTGCACCGCGTCCGCGACCGCGAGGTAGCCGTCCACGACGTGGTCGGCGATGGCGTGCAGCACCGCGGAGGGCCCCTTGGCCAGCAGCTCCGCGTCCTCCTCCAGCCGGCGCCGCAGGGCGCGCAGCGAGCCCTTGCCGCCGTGCCGGACGGTGATCAGGAAGTCCCGGCCGGTGAAGCACATGATCTCGCCGGTCTCGATGACCTCGCTGTCCGGGGTGAGCCGGTCGTGCTCGATGTAGTGGACCGTCTTGTAGACGGTGAAGAGGCTGTCGTCGTAGCGCTCCAGCTTGGGCCGCTGGTGGGCCTGGACGGCGTCCTCCACGGCCAGTGGGTGCAGCCCGAACTCGGCGGCGATGCCCGCGAACTCGCCCTCCGTGGGCTCGTGCAGGCCGATCCAGACGAAGCCGCCGTCCCGCCGCGCCGCGCGCATCGCCTCCTGCGGGCCGAGCGCGCCGTCGGAGGGCACGCGGCGCCCGTCGCGGTAGACCCCGCAGTCGACGACGGCGGACGGCGCGGGCGGGGCGGGAAGGACCGCGGGGTCGAGGTGGGCCAGGGCGGCCGCGCCGCGCCGGGACGGCCGGATGCGGACCGAGCGGGCGACACGCTGGGAGGGACGGACCGCTGCGCGCAGGTCTCGGATCATCGACATGGCGGGGCTCCTTCGCTTTCGGGCAACGAAAGGCCGTGCCGCCGCCGGCTGGAACCCCCCGGAACGAGGACGTGCGTGGCCATGTACCCGGCACGTCCGCAAAGCGGGGAGCACCGCACCGTGTCGCGGCGTCGGAGCTTTCGCTGCTGATGCAGATCGAAGAGATCGACAGAGATCAGGCAGACGAAACGAAGTGCTCTTCCCCGGCGCGAAGGGATGCGCCGCCGCTGCCGCGCCCGGAAGGGGAGCTGCGGGAGGGGTGGGAACGCCGGAGCCGCGTCAGCGGCCGGAAGAGCGGGTGGTACTGCACGGTCGACTTCGGTCCATCGCAGCCCCACCTCCTCCGGCCGGTCCCCCGTGAGGGACGATCCATTCCCCTGTGGGAGAGCGCGCGCGGCGGGCTCTCAGGGGGAGTATGACTGGCGTCGGGACTCGATCGCGACGCTTGGCGTGCTGTCCCGAACTGCGGCAAGACTATCAGCCGAGGTGACTGTCAAGGTGTCCGCTTGCCCACTCCTGGTGAGATCCAAACGAGTTCTATGCTCGCCGCATGGCTGATGTTCTTCCCCTGGTCGAGGCGCGTCTGCGGACGTCGCTGGGCGAACCCGACGCACGGGCCGCCGTCACCTTCCTCGGTACGGACCGCGTCGAGGTGCTCCGCTTCACCGAGGAGGACGTCGTCCGGTACGCCACCCTCGGCATGTCCGCGCACCCGATGAACGACCCCACGGCGATGGTCGCGGACCCGGTGAAGGGGCCGCGGGCGGAGCTGGTGCTCACCGTGCGGCGCGGGGTCGCGGACACCGCCAAGGTGCTCCGCCCGCTGGCCGTGCTCGCCGCGTCCCCCCAGGTGGAGGGGGTGGTGGTCGCGCCGGGCGGATCGCTGGACGTGGGGGAGCCGCTGTGGCCCGGGGCCCCCTTCACCTCCGTGCTGGTCGGCGAGCCGGGAGGGCTGGTGGAGGACCTGGAGCTGGACGAGCCGCTGGACCCGGTGCGGTTCCTGCCGCTGCTGCCGATGACGCCGAACGAGGCGGCCTGGAAGCGGGTGCACGGCGCGCAGGCGCTCCAGGAGCGGTGGCTGGCCCGCGGCACGGACCTGCGGGACCCGGTGCGCAGGTCCGTCGCCCTGGACTGAGTGACGGGGCGGGGCCGC
The DNA here is from genome assembly GCF_013421635.1 of Streptomyces sp. UH6. Classification (NCBI taxonomy): domain Bacteria; kingdom Bacillati; phylum Actinomycetota; class Actinomycetes; order Kitasatosporales; family Streptomycetaceae; genus Streptomyces; species Streptomyces sp. UH6. The sequence goes on from NZ_JACADT010000800.1 coordinate 2,561, forward strand.
CCCGGACCGGGTGACGGAAGTCACCCGTCCCGAGGATGCGGAACGGCCCGACGGATCGCCGTACCG
>NZ_JACADT010000801.1:0-2623 GCF_013421635.1 Streptomyces sp. UH6
CCGGGCGGGCGGCCGGGGCGCGGAGGTCAGAAGCCCCGCGTCCGCTTCGCCGCCTTGCGGCGCTCCGCGGCCTCACCCGGGAGACGCAGGAAGAGCCGGGAGATCTCCGACCCCAGGTTCACGCCGATGGCGATCGCGATGGCCAGCGCCGCCGCCTGGCTCAGTGAGGCCGCCCCGCGGTCGATGTTGTTCTGGGCGAACCCCAGCAGACCGAAGTACGTGGACGAACCCGGCAGCAGCGGGCCGATCGCCGCCGTGGTGTACGGCAGTGCCGAGGCGAACCGGTAGCGGGAGAGCAGTTGGCCGAAGAGGCCCACCAGCCCCGCCGCCACGGCCGTGGAGGCGACCGGGGAGAGGCCGCCCGCGTAGTGCAGCGCGCCGTACACCACCCAGGCGACGCCGCCGTTCAACGTCACCAGCAGCACCGTCGACCGCTCCTGCTGGAGCAGCACCGCGAAGGTCAGCGACAGCAGCATGGAGGCGAAGATCTGCACCACCGGGCGTTCGGTGACCGCCAGCGACGCGTCCGGGTTGAGCTGGGCGCCGAGCTGCACCCCGAAGTACAGGATGATCAGCACTCCGGTGACGATGCCCACGAAGAAGTACATGACCTCCAGCAGGCGCGCGGCGGCCGTGATGTAGAAGCCCGTCAGGCCGTCCTGGACACCCGCCACCAGGGCCCGCCCGGGCAGCAGCGCGAAGAGACCACCGGTGATCACCGCCGAGGCCCGTACGTCGGCATGGGCGATGGTGAGCGCCACCCCTATCGCGGCCGGCGGCATCGCGGCGACCACGAACTGGTAGAACTCCGGCAGCCCGCGTGCCGCGCAGAGCCACGCCAGCCGGTCGCCGAGCATCGCGCCGGCCGCCGCCGCGAGGAACACCAGCGGGCCACCGCCGACCAGCACGGAGGCCGCGCCGGCCAGCAGGCCGGCCGAAATGGTGAGCACCCAGGTCGGGTACGGGTGCCGGTTGCGCCGTATCTCGCCGAGCCGGTGGTAGGCCTCCTCCAGGGTGACCGGGCTGGCCTCGTCCGTGTCGCTCAGGTCGTCGACCAGCGCGAAGACGGCGGCCAGCCGGGTGTAGTCGGTGCCGCGGCGGCGCACCGTACGGGAGGCGGAGACCGGCGGCTCGACCAGCGAGGGCTGGTAGGAGATGGAGACCATGGTGAAGGTGACGTTGGGCTCCACGCGGTCCAGGCCGTAGGCCCGGCAGACCGCGAACATGGCGCCCTCGACGTCCTCCGAACCCTCGCCGCCCGCCAGCAGCAGCTCACCGATGCGCAGCGCGAGGTCGAGAACGCGCGGCACCGCGGGGCGGGTCTCGTCCTCCTCCCGGTGCACGACCTCCGGCGCGGGGCGGTCCGAGACGGGCATCCGCAGCATGGTCCGCATCCGGTCCTGCCAGGGCACGTCCCGGGTCAGCCGGACGGCGGGGATGCCGGCCGCCGGGGTGAAGGCGGCAGGGGGCAGCGGGTGCTGGCCGGTGGTGGCGGACGGCCGCCGGAACGCGGACCCCTCGGTCCGCTCGGACGGCGGAGGCTCCGGCGGAACCAGGCCTTCCGGGACCGCGAACTCCGAGGTCGTCGACGACTCGTTGTCCACCGGAGGCGGGACCGCGACGACGCCGGGCGGAGGTGCGAAAGCGCTCCTCGCCTCGTCGCTCGGCCTGCGGTCCTCCGCCTCGGTCGTCACCCTTGCTCCCGGCAGTTCATGATCGGTGTGCCGCGTACCCAGGGTAGGCGGCCCTGAACACGGCAGGGCCGCGCCATCCCCGTGGGGTGGCGCGGCCCGTGGCCCGCCCGACGTGTCGGGCGCGGCGGCGGTCAGTGACCGCCCTGCTCCTTGAAGCGCGTGTAGGAGCGCTCGATCTCGGCCTCGGCCTCGGCGCGGCCGACCCAGTCGGCGCCCTCGACGGACTTGCCGGGCTCGAGGTCCTTGTAGACCTCGAAGAAGTGCTGGATCTCCAGGCGGTCGAACTCCGACACGTTCTGGATGTCGCGCAGGTGCTCCACGCGCGGGTCGGACGCGGGGACGCACAGCAGCTTGTCGTCGCCGCCGGCCTCGTCCGTCATCCGGAACATGCCGATCGTGCGGCAGCGGATCAGACAGCCGGGGAAGGTCGGCTCCTCCAGGATGACGAGGGCGTCCAGCGGGTCGCCGTCCTCGCCGAGGGTGTTCTCGACGAAGCCGTAGTCGGCCGGGTACATCGTCGAGGTGAAGAGTCGCCGGTCCAGGCGAATACGACCGGTCTCGTGGTCCACCTCGTACTTGTTGCGCGAACCCTTCGGAATCTCGATCGTGACGTCGAACTCCACCGGTGGCTCCTCCATGATCAGCACATAGTTCTGGTGGTTAAGTGTCCCTTACGCAGGTGCGTGCTGGCGAAAGGGGTGGTCGTTGTGCCGGAGCCGGGGGAACAGCGGCTTGTACGGCCGTCGTTCGCGCGGGCTGCCCGAACGGTGGCGCGCTGGTCGGACCCGGTCGGGCGGTACACGGTCTGCGCCGCCGTCTCCGGGGCCCTGCTGGCCGCCGGGGTGGTGACGGCCGCCGGTCCCTGGGACTCCAGCGGTCAGCGTACGGCCGAGCGGGCCCACGCGGTGGCACTGGGGGGTGAACACCCC
>NZ_JACADT010000802.1:0-2617 GCF_013421635.1 Streptomyces sp. UH6
CACCGGCAGCGAGGCCGTCGTGACATCCGGCGCGACCTGCCGCAGCCCGGCCGCGACCCGCTCGGCCACCTGCACGGCCGTGAGCGACCCCTTGAACTTGTCCGCCGCGATCAGCACGCGCCTCCGCCGGGCCGTCTCCACCACAACGCCTCCGCTTCCGTTCCGGGCATCCGTCGCAGTGACCCTAGACGCCGGTGGCCCGGACCCGCCATGGTCGGGCGTCCACCTCGCTAGGCTGGCCGGGTGACCTCCACCGCCGAGTCCTACGCCACGTACATCGCCGGCCTCCCCCGTGTCCTGTGCGGCGCGGCCACGCTCTTCCGCGACGCCCGGGGACGCGTCCTGCTGCTGGAGCCGAACTACCGCGAGGGCTGGGCGCTGCCCGGCGGCACGGTGGAGTCCGACGACGGTGAGACGCCCCGCCAGGGCGCCCGGCGGGAGACCGCCGAGGAGATCGGCCTCGACATCGCCCCGGGCCGGCTGCTGGCCGTGGACTGGGCCCAGGGACCGGCCCGCCCGCCGATCGTCGCCTACCTCTACGACGGCGGCGTGCTGGACCAGGAGGCGATCGACGCGATCCGCCTCCAGGAGGAGGAGCTGCTGTCCTGGCGCCTGGTCCCCCGCGAGGAACTGCCGGCGTACCTGCTGGGCGCGACCCTCGGCCGCGTGGAGACGGCCCTGGACGTGCTCGCCGACGGAACCGGTCCGGCGGAGCTGGAGAACGGCCGCCGGGTCGACCGGGGCTGAGACCGCCGCCCGCCTGTTAACCGATCGCGAAGGCGCGCCCCACCGCCCTACCCTCGGGCGCATGCCCACGCCCACCTCGCCGCCGGCCCGCTCCCGCCTCCCGCTCGTCGCGATCCTCAGCGGCGCCGGGATCTCCACCGATTCCGGGATCCCCGACTACCGGGGGCCGAACGGCGTGTGGCGCCGGGACCCGGACGCGGAGAAGCTGGTCACCTACGACCACTACATGAACGACCCGGAGATCCGGCGCCGTTCCTGGCGGATGCGCCGCGACCTGCAGGCCCTCGAGGCCGGGCCGAACGCCGCGCACCTGGCCGTCACCGACCTGGAACGGTCCGGCGTGCCGGTGCGGGTGATCACCCAGAACATCGACGGGCTCCACCAGCGGGCCGGGATGCCGGACCGCAAGGTCCTGGAACTGCACGGCTCCGCGCGCACCGTGGTGTGCACGGTCTGCCACGTGCGCGGCCCGATGTCCGAGGCGCTGGCACGGCTGGAGGCCGGCGAGGAGGACCCGCGCTGCGCGGCCTGCGGCGGCGTCCTGAAGCCGGGCACCGTCATGTTCGGCGAACGCCTGGACCCGGAGGTGCTCGGCCAGGCCCTGGCGGTCACCAAGGCCTGCGAGGTCTTCGTCGCCGTCGGGACCAGCCTCCAGGTGCAGCCCGCCGCCGGGCTGGCGGGTGTGGCCGCCGACCACGGGGCACGACTCGTCATCGTCAACGCGGAGGAGACCCCGTACGACGACCTCGCCGACGAGGTCGTCCGCGAGCCCATCGGCACCGCCCTCCCCCGCCTGCTCCGCGAACTGCGTCCCTGAGACGCCCGGCGGCCGCCCGCGGCCGCTCACCCGGGCAGCGGCACCGCGCCCCGCTCGAAGGCCAGCAGACGCTCCTTGCGCTCCAGCCCGCCGCCGTACCCGGTGAGGGATCCGCCCGCCCCGATCACCCGGTGGCAGGGCACGATGATTCCCACCGGGTTGCGTCCGTTGGCGAGCCCCACGGCCCGCGAGGCCCCGGGGCTGCCCAGCTCCGCCGCGAGCTGCCCGTACGAGCGGGTCTCCCCGTACGGGATGGCCCGCAGCCGCTCCCAGACGGAGCGCTGGAAGGCGGTGCCGTTCATGCGGAGCGGCAGGTCGAACTCCCGCAGCTCGCCCGCGAAGTACGCCTCGAGCTGTTCCACCGCCGCCGGGAACGGCTCCTCGTCGGCGCCGACCCGGGTGCCGAACGTCTCCTCGGCCGGCCGGTGCCGCTGCTCCGTCATGTACAGCCCGCACAGGACGCCGTCGTCGGCCACCAGCGTCAGGACGCCGTAGGGGCTCTCCACCACCGTGTGCTGCTTCATCTCTCTCATCCTTCGAAGTGCCTGAAGTCCCTGAAGTACCCGAAGTTCGTTACACAGGGAGGAAGTTGATCGGGTGACTCTCGGTCGCCCACAGGTACTGCACCGCGTACGCCCGCCACGGACGCCACGCCTCGGCCCGCGTGGTGAGCGCCCCGGGGGTGGACGGCAGGCCCAGCTCCCGGGCCGCGCGGCGGATCCCGAGGTCGGTGGGGAGGAACGCGTCCGGGTCCCCCAGCGCGCGCATCGCGATCACGTCCACGGTCCAGGGCCCGAAGCCCGGCAGTTCCAGCAGCCGCGCCCGCGCCTCGGGCCAGTCGCTGTCCACCCCCAGCCTCAGCGTCCCGTCGGCCAGCCGTTCCACCAGGTTGGTCAGGGTCCCCCGGCGGCTGCGCGGCATGGCGAGCCGCTCCGGGTCGAGTGCGGCCAGCGCCTCCGGCGACGGGAAGAGGTGGGTGAGGCCGCCCTCGGGGTCGTCGACCGGCTCGCCGTGCGCGAGGACCAGCGGTGATCGGAACAGCACACGTCTGAA
>NZ_JACADT010000803.1:0-2614 GCF_013421635.1 Streptomyces sp. UH6
CTCACCGCCGGACTGCTGGGAGCCGTGGGCGGCGCGGGCAACGCCCCCGCCACGGCCGTCGGCGACGCGGCGGACGTCGGCAAGGGCAAGAAGGTCACCATCGGTTACGTGGCCTGGGAGGAGGCCGTCGCCTCCACCTACGTCTGGAAGAACGTCCTGGAGCAGCGCGGCTTCGACGTCGAGGTCCAGCAGTACGACGTGGCACCGCTCTACACCGCGCTGGCCAACGGCGACATCGACTTCCAGACCGACGCCTGGCTGCCCACCACCTCCGGCCCGTTCCTGAAGAAGCACGGCGGCAAGGTGGAGAACCTGGGCGCCTGGTACGGCCCCACCTCCCTGGAACTGGCCGTCCCGGCCTACATGGACGGCATCGACTCCATGGAGGACCTCAAGGGCCGCGCCGACGAGTTCGACGGGAAGATCACCGGCATCGAGCCCAGCGCGGGCGAGATGGACCTGCTGAAGAACAAGGTGCTCGGGGCGTACGGCCTGGAGGACGAGTACGAGGTGGTCGACAGCTCGACCCCCGCCATGCTCGCCGAACTCAAGCGCGCCTACGCGGCCGAGAAGCCGATCGTGACCACCCTGTGGTCGCCGCACTGGGCCTACAACGACTTCGAGCTGAAGAAGCTGAAGGACCCCAAGGACGCCTGGGGCGCCGGCGACAAGATCCACACGCTGGCCCGCGACGGGTACTCCGAGGAGAACCCGGTCGTCGCCGGCTGGCTGCGCGACTTCACGATGACCGAGAAGCAGCTCACCGGCCTCGAGGCGGACATCAACGCGGCCGGCAAGGGCAACCAGGACAAGGCCGTCAAGGCCTGGCTGAAGAAGCACCCCGGACTGGTGGACGAGTGGGCCCCGCTGCCCGAGGGCGCCAAGGGCGCCGCGGGCGACGGGGAGACCGCGCGCCCGCTGGAGGTCGCCTGGTTCCCGTGGGAGGAGGACATCGCCGTCACCCACCTCTGGAAGCACGTCCTGGAGGACCGCGGCTACACGATGAACCTCAAGCAGATGGACGTCGGCCCCGTCTACACCGGTCTCGCCAGCGGTGACGTCGACCTCAACTTCGACGCCTGGCTGCCGCACGCCCAGAGCAACTTCTGGGAGAAGACCAAGGACGACCTCGTCGACCTCGGCAGCTGGTACGAACCCACCTCGCTGGAGATCTCGGTGCCCTCGTACGTCAAGGGCGTCGACTCCATGGAGGACCTGAAGGGCCGCGCCGACGAGTTCGACGGCAGGATCATCGGCATCGAGCCGGGCACCGGCGAGATGAACCTGCTGAAGAAGGACGTCCTGCCGGCGTACGGGCTGGAGGACGAGTACGAGGTCGTCGACGGCTCCACACCGGCGATGCTGGCCGAGCTCAAGCGCGCCTACGCGGAGAAGAAGCCGGTGGCGGTCACCCTGTGGTCCCCGCACTGGGCCTACGACCAGTACGAGCTGACCAAGCTGGCGGACCCGAAGAAGGCCTGGGGCGAGGGCAACAAGATCCACACCATCGCCTCGGAGGACTTCCCCGAGCAGTACCCGACGCTCGCCGGATGGATCAAGGGCTTCCGGATGAGCGAGGAGGAACTGGCCTCCCTGGAGGCGGAGATCGTCCGCCGGGGGCAGGGCAAGGAGCCCGAGGCCGTCGAAGCCTGGCTGAAGGAGCACCCGGACGTCCCCGGCCGGATGACTCCCGACGCGTGACGGCCGCAGGCCGCCCGTCCGTCGCTCCGCCCCGGTCGCCGTCGCGGCCGGGGCGGCGCGCGTGCGGGGCCCGCGCCGCGGGCCCGGGAAGGGGATGCGGCCGTCCCGGACGCCGGGCTATGACGTAGGGTGACGGCTCGATGCGCGCAGTCACGCAGCGCCGGAATTTGTTTGGCCGTGGGGGCCGGGGGTCAGGCAGGTTCGGGAAGGACTTCCGGCACCATGGGAGCGGCGGCGGGTCTCCAGCGGCGCGCACACGAGTGAGGGAGGGAGCCGGAGCGATGGGCGACCACAAGGAACAGCCCCTGCGGGTGGGGGCGGCCGTCCGGCGGCGCCGTCGTGCGCTCGAGCTCACCCTCGCCGCGGTGGCCGAGCGGAGCGGCCTGTCGGTTCCGTTCCTCAGCCAGATCGAGAACGAGCGTGCGCGCCCCAGCCACCGGTCGCTGGAGAAGGTCGCGGACGCCCTGCGGACCACGGCGGTGGAACTGCTGGCGGCGGCGGACCCGGCGTGCAGCGTGGACGTGGTGCGCGGCGAGGGGTTCGGGGGAGAGGAACCCCTCGAGGAGGCCCTCGCCCCCGAACCCCTCGCCGAGCGGCCGGCCGGCCGCTCCGACGCGCCGGAGACGGCGGGTCCGGCGCGGACGCGCACGCTGGTGCGCGGTCACCATCAGATGCACGCCACGGAGTTCAGCGGCGAGTACGACGCGGGGCGGGAGTTCCAGCACCGCAACGACGAGCTGATGTACGTCGCCGACGGCGCGGTGGAGGTCGAGGCCGAGGGCCGTGCCTACCGGCTGGGACGCGGGGACACGCTGTACCTCACCGGCGGCGTCCGGCACCGGTGGCGGGCCACCGAGCCGGGGACGCGGGTGGTGGTGGTCGCGGTGGCCGAGCACATCGAGGCGACGCAGGA
>NZ_JACADT010000804.1:0-2606 GCF_013421635.1 Streptomyces sp. UH6
CAGCCACGTGCACCTGGCCTACCGGCCGGGCGTCCCGCTGGTGGCGGGGGTGTGGCGGGGCGGCGTCCGCGAGGTGTGAGGCCCCCGAGGCTCCCCGCACCCGGCGGTGGAGCTACTCGTCGCCGGTGAGGCCCTCGCGGAGCCTGACCAGGGTCCGGGACAGCAGCCGGGAGACGTGCATCTGGGAGATGCCGAGCTCCTCGCCGATCTCGGACTGGGTCATGTTGGCCGTGAACCGCAACGACAGGATCCTGCGCTCCCGGGCCGGGAGACCGGCGATCAGGGGCTTGAGCGACTCGATGTACTCGACGCCCTCCAGATCGTCGTCCTCGTAGCCGATCCGGTCCGCGAGGGCGCCCTCCGAGTCGTCCTCCTCGGGCTGGGCGTCCAGCGAGGAGGCGGTGTAGGCGTTCGAGGCGACCATGCCCTCCAGGACCTCTTCGCGGGAGAGGCCCAGGTGCTCGGCCAGCTCGCCCACGGTCGGCGCGCGGTCCAGCCGCTGCTGCAGTTCGTCGGTGGCCCGGGCGAGGTCGAGGCGCAGTTCCTGGAGCCGGCGCGGGACGCGCACGGACCAGGAGGTGTCCCGGAAGAAGCGCTTGATCTCGCCGATGATGGTCGGCATCGCGAATGTGGGAAACTCCACACCGCGGCTCAGCTCGAACCGGTCGATCGCCTTGATCAGGCCGATGGTGGCGACCTGGATGATGTCGTCCATCGGCTCGCTGCGGGAGCCGAACCGGGAGGCGGCGAACTTGACCAGGGCCAGGTTCAGCTCGACCAGGGTGTTGCGGACGTAGCTGTGCTCGGAGGTGCCTTCCTCGAGCGAATCCAGCCGCGCGAACAGCGACTTGGAGAGTGCGCGGGCGTCCGCCGCCCGCACTTCCGCGTAGTGGGGGATCTCGGGGAGCCCGTCCAGCAGCCCGGTGGGATCCGCGGGGGGCGCGGTGCCCGCGGGCCCCGGCGGAGTGCCGGAATCGCCGTCGAGGGCGGACCCGGTCCGCTGGTGGGGGAGCGTCCGGTCGGGGAGTGTCCCGGTGACCGCGAGGTCCGGGAGGTCGGCGCGGGACTGGGGCGGGATTGCCGACGTCGCTCTGGGGGTATGCGATGCGTCGAGCCGGGGTGACATGAAGTCCTCCATCGTTCTCGGCATACGGCTGCCGAAGCCAGTTCGTGCACTTCTTGAGGTGTGCGGCGCCTCCAAGCCGGTCGGATCGGATGTGTTCTCATCAGCCCTACCCGCTCGAGCAACAAGACCGCAAGCACCCTCTGTACGCTTATGTCCCACTTCTTATGATTGTTCGGCTGCCGAATCTTGCTCAAAAGGCGTAGGGTTCGGAGGCGGAATCAGCAGATCGGACGTCGAGAGAGAGACGGCAATGGACCACGGGACGGTCGGCAGCGCGCAGTCGGGCCGGCTTCTGGTGGAGGTACGGGAAGAGGGAGCCAGTGCCGTCGTGATCCCGGCGGGCGAACTCGACCACCACACCGCCGAACTTCTCCGCGAGCCGCTGGAGCGCAACCTGGCGAAGGGGCGCACCCGGCTCGTGGTGGACTGCTCCCGGCTGGAGTTCTGCGACTCCACGGGGCTGAACGTACTGCTCGGCGCCCGCCTGAAGGCGGAGGAAGCCGGCGGAGGCATCCATCTGGTGGCGATGCGGCCCGCGGTGGCGCGCGTCTTCGAGATCACCGGCGCGGACACGGTCTTCTCCGTGCACGACACGGTGGAAGGTGCGCTCGCGGAGGGCACGGGAGCCGGCTGATCGGCGACGGAGGTCACGAAGAGCGACGCCGAGGGCGGGCATTCGTGACATCGTGTGCTGAATCGGTGAAAGATGGCGGATAGGGCGAAACGGGGCGAATCGGTGAGTGTTCCCTCGTCCGGGGCGGGCAGGAGAATTGCTGAGGACAGGGGGCGCCCTGGACGGGACCGGGCCGACGGCCCGCACCGCCCGCGACGCTCCGGAGAACCCGAGTCCACTCGTGTATTGGTGAATCGGTGAGGTGAAGCGCTGATGAGCACCACCCGGCCCCATCCGCCGGGCGATCGCGGCCCGCAGCCCGGCGGCGCTTCCTCCTCCCCGCGCGCCACGGCGGTGAACGGGGCGTTTCCCGCCCTTCAGCGGGTGACGGGGGCATCGAACGGAGGCGCGCCGGTGGCGCCGGAGGTACGGCAAGTCAATCTGGCGGACGAGAGCGGCGTCGTGCCCCTCGCCCGGGACTTCACGCGGCAGGCCCTGTACGCGTGGGGCTGGTTGCCGTCGTCCACGGACGACGGGCGCGCGGCGGCGGAGGACGTGCTGCTGATCGTGTCCGAGCTGGTCACCAACGCGTGCCTGCACGCGGAGGGGCCGGAGGCGTTGACGCTGACCTTCGACCGGAAGACGATCCGGGTCGCGGTCACCGACCGGGGGGAGGGGCAGCCGACGCCGCGGACGCCGCATCAGGCGGGGCGGCCGGGCGGTCACGGCATGTTCATAGTCCAGCGGCTGTCGATGGACTGGGGGGTCGTGACGGCCCCCGAGCTTCCCGGCAAGACGGTCTGGGCCGACCTGGCGCAGCCCACCGCCTGAGCCTGCGGTCCCTGCCGCGCCGCGCCCCCTGCAGCG
>NZ_JACADT010000805.1:0-2606 GCF_013421635.1 Streptomyces sp. UH6
CGGGTCGAGAGGCTCATGGCCGACGGCGACGCGGCCGGGGCCGCTCGTCTGCTGGCCCGCGCACCGGGCCGGCTGTTCCGGGCGCTGGACCGGCTGGTGCGGGCCGCCGGTGAGGAGGAGCGTACGGCGGTGCTCGATGCCGCCGAACGGGTGGCGCCCCAGGTCTCGGGTCGGGTCCTGCTCTCCGTGCGCGAGCATCTGGAGAACCGGGGAGGCGGGATCGGCGAGCAGCGGCTGTTCCTCAACCGGTCGGGGCGTGCCTGGGCGACGCCCGACACCCGGCCCGGGATGCCCCAGGGGGTCCGCGAGGCACTCACCGCCCTGGCCGACGCGGAGCTGCGGCGCCGCCTCCCGACGACGGGGACGGTGGTCGTGGACCCGGCCGTGCTCGACGTCGCGTTGCCGCTGAGCGGGAAGAACGTCTCGTCCGGCCTCGGCGTGCTGCCACGCGGCTCGGCCTCGGCGGTCGACGGGGAGCTGCTGCGGTTCTCCACGTACTGGAGGCAGACGGAGAGGCGGACCGACCACGATCTGGCCGCGCTCCTCCTCGACGAGGACTACCGGACGCTGGCCTGGCTCGACTGGACCGCGCTGACCGCCGTCGGCGGCGCCCACTCGGGCGACATCACCGACGCGCCCGAGGGCGCCTCGGAGTTCATCGACCTCCGTCTCGCCTCGGTCGAGGCCGGGTACATCGTGCCGATGGTCCACGTCTACAGCGGTGAGAACTTCGAGCAGGTGGCGGAGTCCTTCTTCGGCTTCATGCTGCGCGACGCCGAGCAGGCGGGGGCGCCCTTCGAGGCCCGCACCGTCCGGATGAAGTCGGAGCTGCGGGGGCCCGGCCGGGTGGCGCTGCCGCTGGTCTTCGTCCGTGACGAGCGGGGCGACTGGCACGCCAGGTGGATGCACGTGCACCTCAAGGGGCACCCGGACGCCAACCGGGCCGCGCTGCACCGGGTCTCGACGGGCATGCTGGTGCGCGGCGTGGTCGAGCGCAGGCCGCTCACCGTGCGGCACCTGACCGGGCTGCTCTCCGACAACGGCGTGACGGTGACCCGTTGGGACGGGGAGACGGCCCCGGACGGTCCGGTCACCTTCGTCGGCCTGGCACGGCCCGAGGGGCTGCACCCCGAGACGCGCGTGATCACCCCGGAAAACCTCCGCGACCTGATACCGGCGTAGCTGTTAGGGTGACGGGCACGGCGAGGCCATGACAGGGCTTCCTTCTCAGACTCCAACTGACCTCTAGTCCTGTCGCTTTCCTCGCCGTTTTTCCTGCCCTCAGGCGCGCATGGCCTCAGGGGCGCATGGCCTCGGGCACGCGCGGCCCCCTCACGCCGGCGCGGCGTGCTCCAGGTCGTAGACGACCCGGGACCGGGCGATCGTGGTGCGGTGGCGTTCCGCCCAGTCGGTGAGCCGGAGCAGGGTCTCGTACAACTCCCGGGCCACCGGGGTGATCTCGTACTCCACGCGGGGCGGGACGGTCGGGTAGACGGTGCGGGTGACCAGCCCGTCGCGCTCCAGGTTGCGCAGCGTCAGGGTGAGCATCCGGCGGCTGATGCCGTGGACCGCGCGCTCCAACTCCGTGAAACGGATGGGCCCTTTGGCGGCAGCGACCAGGATGCCGACGCTCCACTTGCCGGAGACCCGGTCCAGGACCTCCTGCACCGGGCAGGCCTCCGCGGTCACTGCCTGGAAGGTAACACCGGTGTTCCGCTGGGACATGAAAGTGCCTCCTTACGCCGGAGCTCCATGGTCACCCACGATGTACTCCGTTACAAGTCGTGCACCATGGACCGTGCAGGGAGTTCCCGTCATGTCGCTGTTCGAGACCTCGCACCACGAGGACACCGACCGGCTCGCGCCGGACGGCCGTACGCGTTCGCTGTCGCTGCTGATCCTCTGCGCGGGCGCGCTGATGACCATCCTGGACGGCAACATCGTCACGGTGGCCATGCCCGCGATCCAGCGCGATCTCGGGTTCTCCGCCCCGGGGCTCGCCTGGGTGGTGAACGCCTACCTGATTCCGTTCGGCGGGCTGCTGCTCCTCGCCGGACGGCTGGGCGATCTGCTGGGCCGCAAGCGGATGTTCACCGCGGGGCTCGCCGTCTTCACGGTGGCGTCGGTGCTGTGCGGGGTGGCCGGCGGTCAGGGAACGCTGGTCGTCGCCCGTGCCCTCCAGGGCGTGGGCGGGGCGATGACCATGGCCGTGGTGCTCGGCATGATCGTCGCTCTCCACCCCGAGCCGCGCGAACAGGCCCGCGCCATCGCGGTGTTCAGTGCCGTGGGCGCGACCGGGGCGGCGCTGGGCACCTTCCTCGGCGGTGCGCTGACGCAGACCGTCGGATGGCACTGGATCTTCCTGATCAACCTGCCGGTCGGGGCCGCGGCCTGGTTCGCGGCGGTGCGGGTGCTGCCCGCCGACCGGGGCGCCGGGCCCGGCCGTTCCGCCGACTGGGCGGGTGCGGTGCTGGTCACCGGGGCGCTGATGACCACCGTCTGGACGATCATCGGCTCCGGCGGGCGGGCGGTCGGCACGACGCTGGCCCTGGCCACCGCCGGGATGGTCCTGCTCAGCCGGGCCCCCGCCGACGGGTCGTACGCCG
>NZ_JACADT010000806.1:0-2604 GCF_013421635.1 Streptomyces sp. UH6
CAGGTCGGCCGCCCAGGGCGCCACCAGGTGGTTGCGGTGGCCCCGTTCGGCCGCGGTCCGGCCCGCCGCCTCCAGTTCCTCGATGCCCTCCTCGGTGCGCCCCACCGCCAGCAGCAGCCGCCCGCGCACCGACCGGGCGTCGGGCAGCAGGATCGTCGACGGGTAGGGCGCCCCGAACTGGTACCGCTCGGCGACCTCCATCGCCTCGTCCGGACGGCCGCGCGCGATCAGGGTGTCGACGAGGTTGCAGAACGCGGTCCAGTGCAGCGGCAGCCGGTGGCCCACCCGGTCGGCGAGCCGCAGGGACTCGCGCAGCGTCGACTCCGCCTCCCGCAGGCGGCCCCGGCGGCGCAGGGCGAGGCCCAGGTAGCCGTAGGAGAGCGAGACGTGGCCGCCGCTCCAGCCGGCCGTCTCGTACTCGCGGACCGCCTCGGAGAACAGCGCCTCGGCTCTGTCGAGACGGTCGGTGTAGGCGTAGATGGAGGCGATCATCAGCGGCAGTTCGAAGCCCCACCCGCTCTCGGTCCAGCCCAGTCCGGGGGCGAGCCGGCCGTTGACCAGGGCACGGTCGCAGATGGCCACGACCTCGTCGGCGTCGCCGCCGCGCATCAGCACGTCGAAGCCGTGCACGATCAGCAGCGCGCGCTCGGCGTCGTCGCGGCCGGTGCAGGCGGCGGCCAGGTCGGCCAGGTGCCGGGAGCGGCCCGGCGAGTCGGTTCCGGCGGCGTGGATGCTCTGCCAGAGGAACCGGCAGGCCTGCAGGCGCAGCCGTGCGGGGCCGTGTTCGTGGCGGGACGCCTCGGCCGTCACGGTGCGGATCGCCTCGGCGACCTGGTCGTTGTGGAGCAGCGCCTGGGAGAGCCGGACCACCGCGTCGACCCGCTCGGCGACGTCCAGGCCCGGCAGCGCGAGGGCGCTGCGCAGGTGGCCGATGGTGACGGCGGGCGCGGTGAGCAGGGTGGCGCAGCCGAGTTCGTAGAGGACCCTGGGGTGGGACTCGGGGCTCGGGGGCTCCCTGAGGGCGCGTTCCAGGCAGGCCCGGGCGGCTGCGGGGGCGCCGACGGCGAGGTGGGCGCGGGCGGCCTCGCGCAGCTGCTCGACCACTTCCTCGTCGTCGTCGGGATGGACCTGCAGCAGGTGCCGGGAGGCGGCCGCCGCGCCCCGGCCGGAGTCGGTGACGACCTGGGCGGCGATGCCGTGCATGGCGGTGCGCAGGCTGTCGGGTATCGAGTTGTAGACCGCGGACTCGATCAGCGGATGGGTGAACTCCAGCTCGCCGTCCGCGGCCTGCTGGTTGAGCGGGTCGGGGGTGGTGAGGATGCGGGCCTCGCAGAGGATGCCGGCGCAGCGTTCCGCCGCCGACGGCTGGAGGGTGGCGAGCCGGGCGACCAGGTCGACGGTGATGCCGGTGCCGAGGATGGCCGCGGCCCAGGCGAACCGGGTGGCCTCGATGCCGAGTTTGTCGAGGCGGGAGACGAGGCCGCCGCCACGTGCGGAGCGGTTGAGGTCGCGCAGTTCGTGGGCGGACGCCTCCACGGGCTCGATCTCCGCGTCGCGGACCTTGGCGAGGAGTTCCACCGTCTCGTACGGGTTGCCGCCGGTGACCGCCCACACCTCGCGGCAGAACGGGTCGTCCGCGTGCTCGCCGACGGTGGCGCGGGTGAGACCGGCGGTGGCCTGCGGGGTGAGCGACCGCAGCGAGGCGACCGGTCCGGCGGCCTCGACGATCCGGTCGAGGTATCCGGCGCGTTCCTCGCCGAGTTCGCCGGTACGGCAGGCGACCAGCACCAGGACGGAGGTGTCCTCCAGCCGCGCGCACAGCTCGGTGAGCCAGCGCAGGGTCTCCAGGTCGGCCCAGTGGGCGTCGTCGACCAGCAGCACCAGCGGGTACTCGCGGCGGGCGAGCCGCCGGACGGCGGCGACCAGACCGTCGCAGACCGAGCCCGGGTCGGGCTGCCCTCCGCCGGGCGGGGCGATGCCGAGGGCCGGGCCGGTGATGTCGTACCAGTCGCCGAGGTACTCACGGGCCTCCTCCGGCAGGAGGGCCAGCAGCGCGGGCTGCAGGAGCTGGCGCACCACGTTGTACGGCACCGAGCGCAGGGTTTCCCCGCCGCGCGCCGACCACACGGTGCAGCCGTGGAGTTCGGCGATCCGGTGGGCCTCGGTCAGCAGCGCCGTCTTGCCGAGTCCGGCCTCGCCCCGCAGGACCAGGAGCCGGCCGGCGGGGGCGCGGCCGGTGCACAGCGTCTCGACGGCCCGCTCGATGGCGGCGACCTCCTCGTCACGCTCCCAGAGCAGGGCCGAACCGTCGGCACGCATCCCGGGCCGTTCCTCCGTCATCGCCGTTCCCTCCCCAGGTCACCCGGACCACGTCCGCCGTCCGAGCCTAGCCCGCCGCGGGCCGCCGCGCGGCCCGACCCGCACGACGTGTCGCCGGGCCGTCCGCTCCGCGCGCGGGAACAACACCGGTGCACCGGGCGAGTGTTGGGGCACGGACCACCGGTTCGCCGACCCTCTCGCCGGTTCTTCACGGGTGCCCCATACCTTTGACGCATGACGCAGGCTATTCCTCCCGGGTGGTACCCGGATCCCGGGCATACGAGT
>NZ_JACADT010000807.1:0-2603 GCF_013421635.1 Streptomyces sp. UH6
GCGGCGCTCCGCGCGGAGGGTGAGGCGCCACATCACGATCGGCAGCGCCGTGATCAGCAGGGCCAGGGAGGCCCAGACCACCATCGCCGGGTGCGCGTGACCCTGCCGGAAGCCCACACCGATCGCGCCGCCGAAGACCGCGATGAAGAACAGGTGGATCCGGAACGTCCCGAAGAGCGTGTCCGGGCTCGCCGAGTCACCCTTCGGCGTCACCACGAACCGGCTCCTGCGCCGCAGCACCGAGTCCAGCATCGACCGCGCGTACACCGGCGCCGACAACGCCGACATCACCATGCCGGCGACGCCGCCCGAACCCTCCGGCTCGTGCGGCGAGACGTTGTGCCGCCGGTTCCACACGTACAGCCCGATCTGCAGCGCGGAGGCGTTCCCGTACAGCATCAGCCAGACCACCGGGTCGATGTCGACGCCCGACGCGCCCAGCCCCATGAAGAGCGCGCAGCTCAGCGCCGCCAGGATCCAGTTCAGGGCGGAGATCGGATAGAAGATGATCATCATCGTGTAGTTGAAGAGCTTGCCCGGCGGCATCGACCAGAAGCCCTTCCAGTACTGCGTGAGGATCGTCTCGTAGGTGCCCCGCGACCAGCGCAGCTGCTGGGTGAAGAAGTCGGTCCAGGAGTTCGGGCCCTCGCCGACCGCCAGCACGTCCGGGGTGTAGACCGACCGCCACTTGCGCCCGGTGGCCGGGTTGCGGTGGCGGTGGATCTCGAAGCCGGTCGCCATGTCCTCGGTGATCGAGTCGTACAGCCCGCCGATCTGCCGCAGCGCGGAGATCCGCACCGCGTTGGAGGTGCCGACGAACATGGGCGCGCCGTACCGGTTCCCGGCACGCTGGATCAGCGCGTGGAACAGGAACTGCTGCGACTCGGCGGCCTTGGTGACGAAGGTGTCGTAGTTGCCGTACACCTGCGGGCCGATGACGAAGCCGACGTCCGGGTCGCGGAAGAAGCCGAGCATCCGCTCCAGGTAGTTCGGCAGCGGCACGTGGTCGGTGTCGACGGAGGAGAAGAAGTCGTAGGCGTCGCCGTGCGCGTCCAGCCAGGCGTTGTAGTTGCCGTGCTTGGTCTTCGCACGGTGCGGCCCCTTCGCCCGGTTCCACCGCTCGACGCCCTTGCGGGAGAAGTGGCGCACGCCGAGCCGGGCGCACACCTCCTTGACCTCCGGATCGTCGCCCTCGTCGAGCAGCCAGACGTGCATCACGCCCCGGTGGCGGATCCGCACCGCCGCCTCCAGGGTCTTCGTGACCATCGCCAGCGGCTCCTTGCCGGGCACGAAGGAGGTGAGGAACGCGACCCGCGTCCCCGCCTGCGGCACCACCGGCACCGGGTCCCGGGCGACCAGGGTGGCGTGCGCGTTGGAGAGCACGTTGGCGCAGCGGAACAGCTCGATCAGGCCGATCGAGACCAGCATCACGACGTCCAGCGCCGGCAGGAAGTCGTACGTCGGGTAGTCCCGCTTCGTCCAGTGCGACGGCTGGAGCAGCCAGGCCAGCAGGCCCAGGGACAGCAGCGGGGCCGCGAGCAGCATCAGAGCGACGCGGATCCGGTGCGGCTCCTGCGAGATGAGCGACCGGTAACGGACCGTGTACGGCTTCTCCGGATCCGGGCGGGTGAGCGGCCCGGCGAGCCGGCTGTAGTGCTCGTAGTCGTAGGCCGGCAAGGTCCGCCGCAGCCTGCGGAAGACGCCGGTGGTGGTCGTCGTGCCGGTCGCCGGCGTGTGGCCGCTCGCCGTCCTGTGCTGCGGTGCGGCCACCGGCGCTCTGCGCGGCGGTGTGGTCGTGGACGCGCCGAAGTCCTGCGCGGCGCCTGTCGGCGTCGACGTCATGAAGTCATCCCCCCGCACGCGCCGTGGCGGTGCCGCGGCGCGTGTCCCGTTACGTCTCGTCCCCCCTGGCCGGCTGCTCCACGACGCCCCCCAGCGTCCGCATCGGTGCGGGGCCCCACCCCCGCCGCGGCGGCAACCGTGCGCCGCGCATCCCCAACGGCCGCGTTGCCGCGGCTACTTGTGTCCAGGGTTCTACGGGTTTGAGCATGATCGCAAGATGCGCAACGCGGTCGTAACAGGGCATACGAGCCCAATGGGGCGGCCGGGGGTGAGGTTGGGGCAAGTGGGACACCTGTGCGCCCCCCGGGTGCTGCCGCGCTCCCGCTGTGCGGGCACAGCAAAAGGCCCTCGCTTTCGCGAGGGCCTCGTCGTGCGCCGCCAGGGACTCGAACCCCGGACCCGCTGATTAAGAGTCAGCTGCTCTAACCAACTGAGCTAGCGGCGCCTGCTGACAGAGAAAACTCTACCCCACCTGGCGGGGTGCTCCCGACCACCTCACCTGCCCCTTTCGTCCATCGTTCGCCCCGTGGAGTGGCCGCGTACATCATTCGGACCGTCAACATGCGGCACTGGCGCGGGGTTGCGAGACTGGCGAACGTGCAGAAGCACGGACATTTCCCTACGAAATGTGAGGCAGATCGCATGACGGAGCCGGCCTTCGAGGAGTTCGACCCCGCCGGAGCGTGCGACTGCGCCGGGTGTGCGCACTGGCGGCGGGTGATGCCGGGCGGGGCGGGCTCCCTCCGGCATCCCGCCGGGGC
>NZ_JACADT010000808.1:0-2602 GCF_013421635.1 Streptomyces sp. UH6
GTTGGCCCCCCACGGCCACTGGCGGCCGAACCCGCCGCCCGGGAAGTCGTCGTCGGTGGCGGGCGCCGCGGGAGGTCCCGGCGGGGCCTGCGGCTTGCGGTGGACGGCGACGGGCGCGCCGTCGTCGCCCAGCACCGGCCAGGGGCGGCCCTGCTCGTCGGTGGTCCAGCGCATCGGCTGCAGGTGGACGACCCTGCCGTACGCGCCGCGTGACTGGAAGTGCAGGAACCAGTCCTCGCCCTGCGGTGTGCGGACCCAGCCGCCCTGGTGGGGGCCGTTGACGTCGGTGCGGCCCTGTTCCAGGACCACCCTCTCCTCGTAGGGGCCGAAGAAGGACCGCGCCCGGAAGGCTCCCTGCCAGCCGGTCTCCACCGACCCGGCGGGGGCGAGGATCCAGAACCAGCCGTCGTGCCGGTAGAGCTTGGGGCCTTCGAGGGTGAACCAGCCGGGCAGCCGGTCGCCGTCGACGACGATCCGGCCCTCGTCGAGGAGGGTGCGGCCGTCGGGGCCCATCCGGTGCCCGGTGAGACGGTTCTTCACCCCGGCGCGCGACCTGGCCCAGCCGTGCACGAGGTACGCCTCGCCGGTCTCCTCGTCCCACAGCGGACAGGCGTCGATGAGTCCCCTGCCCGGCTTCAGCAGATGCGGGACGGTCCAGGGGCCCTCGATGCCGGGGGCGTTGACCTGGAGGACGCCCTGGTCGGGGTCGCCCCAGAAGATCCAGAAGCGGCCGGCGTGGTGGCGCAGCGCCGGGGCCCAGACACCGCAGTCCTGGCGGGGCACGGTGAAGTCCGCCTCGGGCGTGAGCCGTTCGAGGGCGTGCCCGACGAGGGTCCAGTTGACCAGGTCGCGGGAGTGCAGCAGCGGCAGGCCGGGGGCACGGCCGAAGCTGGAGGCGGTGAGGTAGTAGTCGTCGCCGACGCGGATCACGTCGGGGTCGGACCAGTCGGCGTTCAGGACCGGGTTGCGGTAGGTGCCGTCGCCGAGGTCGGGGGTCCAGGGCCGGTCGCCGGGGGCGTTCACCGCGCGGTCGCCTCCTTCACGAGCTCCTCGACGGCCTGGCGGCCGGGACGGCCGTCGGCGACGACGGTGACCAGGCGGCGTACCAGCGGTCGCCCGGCCGGGACGGTCAGCGGGCGGGACCAGGCGAGCGACGAGCCGACGCCCGGGTACTCGGTGGTCCGCACGAACCAGGGGTCGCGGCGGGTGGTTCCGTCCGCCGCGGCGAAGACGAGCGTCCAGCCGTCCCCGGCGAGCGCGATCCAGTCGGCTCCCCGGCCGTGGACGGCCTCCTCGCCGTCGGCGTCCCGGGTGAAGACGGAGGGGGCCTCGGCCTCCTTGGGGGCGCGCCAGAAGAAGCCGCCGTATCCGGCGCCGGGGCGGCCGTTGGTGGCGGGGCTGCCGATCGTGACGGGGCCGTCCGCGGGGGTGAGCGCGAAGGTGAGACCGAGCGCCCAGGCGCGGTCGGTGAGCGCGGTGGCGGTGACGGTGCGGTGCTCGTGCAGCAGCGGGACGCCGTCCGCCTCCCACACGAGGTCCTCCTCGAGACGGCCGGCCTCCCGCAGGCGCCAGCCGGTGTGGCGCTGCGTGCCGTGGTTGTCGAGCGGGACCGGGCCGCGGTCCCGGACGAAGGTGCGGCCGCCCCAGAAGTTGCGGCCGTCGACGTCGGGGACGGCGAGGCCCGCGCCGAGGTGGTGGAGGTGGTCGCCGGGCAGTTCCTCGGTGACCACGGCGCCGCCGAGGGTGGTCACCGGGTGGAGGTAGGGGCGGGGCGACAGGCGGGGGTCGAGGCCGGGCCGGGTGGCGTAGCGGGCGACGGTGCGCCCGGCGCAGCGCAGGTCGGCGAGGACGTCCGGGAGGGGCGCGGCCTCCTCGGGCCCGGTCGGGGCGGCGGTCACGTGGTCGGTCATGCCGTACTCGTTCCGGAGGGGGCGGAGGGTGCCGTCCAGGGCGCGGCACCGGTTTCGGAGAAGAGGCGCAGGGTGTCGGCGCAGGCGGCGACCAGGCCGTCGACGCCCGGCACCACGCGCCGGGGCGTGGGCGTGTCGTGGGCGGTGTGCCAGGCGTCCGGTGGCAGCGGGAGGGGATCGGGGGCGGTGCGGACCGCTTCGAGGACGCGCATGAAGGCGCCGGACCGGGCGGGCGGGGCGAGCAGTTCCGTGCCGTCCGCGAGGTGCGCGAGGAGGTTCTCGAGCAGGTCGGTGCGGCCGTGGACGTGTTCCTCGGGGCCGTGTCCGGCTCGCTGCACCAGCACCCGGTCCTGCTTGTACCAGAAGGTGATCCGGCCGCTCTCGCCGTGGACGAGCACGTACGGTTCGCCGGGCCGCTCGGCGCACAGCGTGGCGGCGACGACGACGTCCACCCCGCGCGTGGTGGTGATCCGCACGCAGGAGGTGTCGTCGGCCTCGATGTCGTTCGCCCGCAGCAGTTCCGTCTCGACGCCGGTGACGTCCTCGGCGCGGTCGGCGTCGGCGAGGGCCAGAGCGGTGGACACGGCGTGGGCCAGGGCGTTGGTGAGCACGCCGTCGACCACGTCGACGGTGCCGAGACGGCGCCTGCCCGCCCAGGGGGCGCGGCCCCAGTAGGCGGCGTCGCGGACCCA
>NZ_JACADT010000809.1:0-2598 GCF_013421635.1 Streptomyces sp. UH6
CCGGCCGGTGCGGGTGGCGGCCTGGCGCATCTCGCGGTTGAGCTTGGTGGCGTGCAGCCGTGTGTCGACCGCGGCCACCGTCTCCCAGTCCTCCGCGGCCGCCGCCCGGTGCGCGAGCGCGAGCGCGGTGGCGTCCGCGGGACCCACCCCGTGGCGGAGGAGGTCGTGGAGCAGCGCGGGGAGCGAGCCGGCGTCCACCGCCCCCGCCTGCGCGAAGCCCTCCAGTCCGTGGGACAGGGTGTAGAAGCCGCTGGGGAACGCCGAGTCGGTCAGCTGGAGGCTGACCAGGAGGCGGTCCAGCTCCGTCGTCCGCCCGCCCTCCGCCCGGGCCGCCGCCCTGCCGGCGGCCGTCTCCTCCCGGTACACGTCTCAGACCAGGAAGTAGAGCTGGTTGAGCGGCAGCTTCTGGGCCGGGGCGATCGTGGCGACCTCGCCGTTCACGGTGACCTGGTAGGTCTCCGGGTCGACGGTGATGTCCGGTACCACGTCGTTGCGGACCATGTTGTGCTTGCCGATCGTGCGGGTCTTGCGCACCGGAAGGACGGTGCGCTCCAGCCCCAGCTTCTCGGGCACGCCGGCGGCGATGCCCGCCTGGGACATGAAGGTCACGTGGGTCGCCTGCATGGCGCGGCCGTAGTGCCCGAAGGTGGGGCGGTAGTACACCGGCTGCGGGGTCGGGAGGGAGGCGTTGGGGTCCCCCATCTGCGCCCAGGACACGATGCCGCCCTTGATCACCATCTTCGGCTTGGCGCCGAAGGAGTGCATCGGCCACAGCACGATGTCGGCCAGCTTGCCCGCCTCCAGGGAGCCGACGTGGTCGGCGATGCCGCTGGCGATGGCGGGGTTGATGGTGACCTTGGCGAGGAAGCGCAGGACGCGCTGGTTGTCGTTGCGGTCGGTGTCCTCGGGCAGCGTGCCGAGCTGCTCCTTGCACACGTGCGCGATCTGGAACGCCCGGGTGACGGACTCGCCGATGCGTCCCATCGCCTGGGAGTCGGACGAGATCATGGAGATGATGCCGCGGTCGTGCAGCACCGTCTCGGCGGCGATCGTCTCCGCCCGCACCCGGCTGTCCGCGAAGGCGACGTCCTCGGGGATGTCGTGGCTGAGGTGGTGGCAGACCATCACCATGTCCAGCAGCTCGTCGACGGAGTTCTTGGTGTACGGCAGCGTGGGGTTGGTGGAGGAGGGGAGGACGTTCGCCTCGCCGGTCACCCGCAGGATGTCGGGGGCGTGCCCGCCGCCCGCGCCCTCGCTGTGGAAGGTGTGGATGGTGCGGCCGTCGATCGCGGAACGGGTGTCCTCGAAGAAGCCGCCCTCGTTGAGGGTGTCGGTGTGGATGGCGACCTGGACGTCGTGCCGGTCGGCCACGGCGAGCGCGGTGTCGATGACCGCGGGGGTCGAGCCCCAGTCCTCGTGCACCTTCAGCGCGGCCGCGCCCGCCTCGATCTGCTCGTCCAGCACGCCGGGCAGGCTGGCGTTGCCCTTGCCCATGATGCCGAGGTTGACCGGCAGGTCCTCGGCGGCCTGGAGGATCCGGGCGAGGTTGTAGGGGCCAGGGGTGCAGGTGGTGCCGTTGGAGCCGTCCGTGGGGCCGGTGCCGCCGCCGAACAGGGTGGTGATGCCGTTGCTGAGCGCCTGCTCGCACTGCTGCGGGGAGATGAGGTGGACGTGCGAGTCCATCGCACCGGCGGTCGCGATCAGGTGCTCGCCGGCGATGACCTCGGTACAGGCGCCGATGACGAGGCGGGGGTCGACGGCGTTCTGCGTCTGGGGGTTGCCGGCCTTGCCGATGCCCGCGATGAACCCGTCCTTGACGCCGATGTCGCACTTGACCACGCCGACCACCGGGTCCAGGACGACCACGTTGGTGATCACCAGGTCCAGGGCGCCCTGGGCGGCGGTGGCCTGCGGGTCCGAGGCCATGCCGTCGCGCATGGTCTTGCCGCCGCCGTAGACCACCTCGTCGCCGTAGGACCCGGCGCGGAAGTCCTTCTCGACCTCGATGACGAGGTTGGTGTCGGCGAGGCGGATGCGGTCGCCGACGGTGGGCCCGAACAGGTCGGAGTACTGCTTGCGGCTGATGACCGGCATGTCAGTTCGATCCCCTCTTCTTGGACTTCTTGTCGTCGGCCTTGCCCTGCTCGGTGTCGCCCTCCGGCCCGGCACCGTGGAATCCGCGCTGCAGTGCGCGGGCGACGGCCTCGACGCGGGCGGGGTGGGACTTGACGCTGCCGTTGAGGAGGCCGCTGAAGCCGGTGAGGCGGCCGGTGCCGGCGTACGTGCACAGTTCGACCTCGTGCGTGCCGCCCGGCTCGAAGCGGACGGAGAGGCCGGCCGGGATGTTGAGGTGCATCCCCAGGGTCGCGTTGCGGTCGAAGTCGAGGGCGGAGTTGGCCTCGAAGAAGTGGTAGTGGGAGCCGACCTGGATCGCCCGGTCGCCGGTGTTGCGGACCGTGACCTTGACGGTCCGCCGGCCGGCGTTGATCTCGATCTCGCCGTCTCCGTACTGGTACCGCGGGGGAAGTGTCATCGAGTGCTCCTGGTGGAGAGGTGGACGTGCGGGTGCGCGCCCGGCGCGGGGGTGCCGGCCGCGTC
>NZ_JACADT010000081.1:0-11570 GCF_013421635.1 Streptomyces sp. UH6
CACAGGCACGGCATGCCACCGGCACGGGGCACCGCACGCCACGCGGCGCCGTCACCCCCCGGCCGCCTCCAGGCGCGTGTCACGGCGGACCAGCGCGGCGTAACGCCCGTCGAGGTGGAGGAGTTCCTCGTGGGTGCCCCGCTCGACCACGCGGCCACGGTCGAGGACGACGATCTGGTCGGCGCCGCGGACCGTGGAGAGCCGGTGCGCGATGGTGATGGTCGTGCGGTTGGCGGAGAGCGCGTCGATCGCCTCCTGCACCGCCCGCTCCGTGCGGGTGTCGAGCGCGCTGGTCGCCTCGTCGAGGAGGAGGACCGGCGGATCGCGCAGGATGGTGCGGGCGATGGCGAGCCGCTGCTTCTCGCCGCCGGAGAAGCGGTGGCCGCGCTCGCCGACCACCGTGTCGTAGCCGTCGGGCAGCGACATGATGTGGTCGTGGATCTGCGCGGCGCGCGCAGCCGCGTGCAGTTCCTCCACGGTGGCGTCCGGTTTGGCGAAGCGGAGGTTGTCGGCGACCGAGGCGTGGAAGAGGTAGGTCTCCTGGGAGACCACGCCCACCGCGCGGGCCAGGCTGTCGAAGTCCAGGTCGCGGACGTCCACGCCGTCGAGGGTGACCCGGCCGCCGGTGACGTCGTAGAGCCTCGGCACCAGGTGCCCAAGCGTGGACTTGCCCGCACCGGTGGTGCCGACCACGGCGAGGCTTCCGCCCGCGGGGACGTCGATGTCGACCCCGGTGAGCACGGGGGTGCCGCGGTCACCGCGCTCACCGCGGTTGTCGCCGCCCTCGCCCGCGCCGCCGTCGTAGCGGAACTCGACGTTCTCGAAGCGCACCTCGCCCTTGGCCCGGTCCAGGCTCACCGGGTCCTCCCGCTCGGTGATGTCCACCGGGAGGTCGAGGTACTCGAAGATGCGCTGGAAGAGGGCGAGCGAGGTCTGGATCTGGACGCCGGTGGACAGCAGGCTGACGGTCGGACGGAACAGGCCCTGCTGGAGCGAGGTGAAGGCGACCAGGGTGCCCAGGGAGACGCCGGGGCCGCCGAGGTGGAGGGCGAGACCGGCCGTCCAGTAGATCAGGGCGGGCATGGCGGACATGACGATGCCGATGACGGCCATCCGCCACCGGCCGGCCATGTTGGACCGGACCTCGAGGTCGACCAGCTTCTCCGACTCGTCGGCGAACGACCGGGTGAGGGAGTCGGCACGCCCCATGGTGCGGCCCAGCAGGATGCCGCTCACCGACAGCGACTCGGTGACCGTCGCCGCCATCACGGCCATCTGCTTCTGCCGATGGGTGGTGATCTTCTTGCGCTCGTCGCCGACCCGGCGGCTGATCCAGACGAAGACCGGCAGCAGCAGGAGGGACACGACGGTGAGCCGCCAGTCCAGCGCCAGCATGGCCACCACCGTGGCGATGACGCCGGTGAGGTTGGAGACCAGCGAGGTGACCGTCGAGGTGACGGTGGCCTGCATGCCGCCGATGTCGTTGGCGATGCGGGACTGGACCTCGCCGGTGCGGGTGCGGGTGAAGAAGGCCAGGGACATGCGCTGAAGACGCCCGTAGACGGACGTCCGCAGGTCGTGCATCACCCGTTGCCCCACGGTGGTGGAGATCAGGGTCTGCAGCACGCCGAAGACGCCGCCGAGCACGGCGCTGACGATCATGCCGAGGACCAGGAGGCTCAGCAGGCCCGTGCGCTGCTGCGGGAGGGCCACGTCGAGGATCTCGCGGAGCAGGAAGGGACTCGCCACCGAGACCAGCGAGGAGGCCCCGACCAGAACGGCGACCACGGCGAGGCGGCCCCGGTAGGGGCGGAAGAGCCGCAGGATGCGGCGCACCTGCCGCGGCCGGGTCGGGTCGGCCGGTGGCGGGGTCCAGTCGATTCGGTCGGGACGCATGGGCTCCTTCGGGGCTGTGTCCTTCGGGGGCGGGGGACTGTGGGGGAACGGGCGGAACGGGGGGGGACGGGGGGACCAGGGGGACGAGACGGGGCGATGCGGGACGATGCGCGATTTCAGAGCTTAGCTCATTGTTACCCATGCTCACAATGAACCTTGTTCCTGATATCGTTCCGGCATGACGCTTCCCGACTCCGACGGGCTCCTCGCCGAGCAGTTGCTGCGCCTCACCCGCCGCGTCCACCGCATTCAGAAGCGCCATCTGGAGCAGCGGGGCATGGCCATCACGCCGGCCCAGTCCCGGGCGCTGCGCGCGCTCGCCCCGTACGCCGCGCCGCCGCGGATGGCGGATCTGGCGGAGCGGCTGGAAGTCGTGCCCCGGGCCGTGACGACGCTGGTCGACGGGCTGGAGGCGAGCGGCCGGGTGCGCCGTGTGCCGGACCCGGACAACCGCCGGGTGACCCGGATCGAGCTGACCGACGAGGGCCGGGCCGCGTTGCGGGAGCTGCGGGCGGCCCGCCGTGCGGCGGCGGAGGATATCCTGGAGCCGCTCTCCCGCGACCAGCGCGAAGTGCTCGGCGGCCTGCTGAACACGCTGATCGACGGCTCCCCCTCGGGCCGCCCCGGCCCGGCCTGAGCGCGGCCGCCCGGTCGTCCCGTCGCCACCCGCGCGGTTTGCGCCGCACCCGGCCCCGGTGGACGCTGGACAGTGTGAGCGGCCGCCAGGCAGCGGGAGGTACTCGTGGGCATCGCCGACGGACCCGGGGACGACGTCTACCAGCCCGACGCGTCCGAGATCCAGGACGACTCGGGGCTCCTCGACGTCGAGGACACGCTGGAGACGGACGACGTCGACGACCCGCTGGACCGCGGCTGGTCCCCGCCGGAGAAACCCTGGGGCGTGGAGCGGACCGGGGAGACGGCGGCCGAGCGGCACCAGGGCGAGTCCCTGGACGAGCGGCTGGCCAAGGAGCTGCCGGACGCTCCGGACCTGGGGCTGGACGGCGACGGCATCGGCGACACCGTCGGCACCGACGGGGAAGTGAGGGACTCCGAGGTCGGCGCGGTCCGTGCGGGGCGGCTGGTCGCTCCCGACGAGGGCCTGCGCAGGGACGAGGAGGCGGTTCTGGCCGCGCGTGACGTGGGCATCGACGGAGCGGCCGCCTCCGCGGAGGAAGCGGCCGTCCATGTGATCGACGAGGAGTGACGACCGTGCAGCAGGACAAGCATCCCGAGTACCGTCCGGTGGTCTTCCGCGACCGGGCGGCCGGCTACGCGTTTCTCACCAGGTCGACGGCGGACAGTGACCGGACGATCGAGTGGGACGACGGGCAGACGTACCCGGTCATCGACGTGGAGATCTCCTCGGAGAGCCACCCGTTCTACACCGGCAAGGCCCGGACGGTGGACACCGAGGGCCGCGTCGCGCGCTTCGAGCGCCGCTACGGCGGGGGGACGGGGGAAGGCGGCGCCGGCACGGCCTAGGTGACGACCGCGGCACACCGCCGGTCCGTCGCCGCGGAGGTCTCCGTCACGCGGAGGTCCGCCAGGTGACGGACCTGCCCGTGCCCGTGCTCGGCGCGCCGAGCACGGCGTCCGGTGGGCGGTTCTCGTCAGAGAAGGAAGGCGGCGTTGATGAGCCACCCCGCACCGATGGCGGCCCCCGCGCCGACGACCAGTGCGAGGAGCGCGTGAGCCCGGTCCCGCGCACCGCGTACGCCGACGAGGGGGAGGACGACGCCCACGACGAGGTAGCACCAGCCCGCGGTCGTTCCCGGACCGCTGTTCGACTGGGCGTCGGTCGCGAGCCACAGGAAGTTGAGGCCTTCCATGATCCAGACCGATCCCGTGACTCCGGCCGCCGAGGTCCT
Source organism: Streptomyces sp. UH6 (assembly GCF_013421635.1). Taxonomy (NCBI): domain Bacteria; kingdom Bacillati; phylum Actinomycetota; class Actinomycetes; order Kitasatosporales; family Streptomycetaceae; genus Streptomyces; species Streptomyces sp. UH6. Next base: position 3,768 of record NZ_JACADT010000081.1, read on the forward strand.
GACGTAACGGCGGTCGTCGTCGCGGAGCGCCGCCGCCGCGCCGAGGACGGGGCCGGCGACCACACCGGCGACGGTCCAGATCACCACCGCGGACATGCCGGCCGCGAAGCCGCGCAGCTCGGAGGTCACGTAGTAGCCGGCCACGAGGCCTGCCTGGGAGAGCATGCCCGCGCACGCCGCCCTGGGCCAGTGACCGGCGGCGCGAAGACCGACGAGGAAGGCGACCATGGTCCACGGCGCCGCCGAGTTGACGAGCGCGTGCCACCCCCCGGTGAGAACGCTCTGGCCGAAGGAGGTCGCCGCTCCCCCCGCCAGTCCGACGGCCACGGCGGCCGCGCACAGCACCCAGGGCCGGGCGGGGGCGGCGGCGAGGGCGGGCGCCCGTCTCGAGGACTCGGTCACGGTCACGGATGCGTCTCCCCCTGATCACTTCTTGCTCACCGCGGCACCGCGAACGGGAACGCGGCTCGCCCCACGGTGACCCCACCCTATCCGGGCGGGCCGGGCGGGCCGGGCGGGGAACCTGCTCCCGGACAGGGCCGGCGGGCGCCGTCCGAGACCCTGGACGGGACTCAGTCGCCGGGGCCCGGGTCGGGCCGGACCGCCGTGTGCAGACCGGCCCGGGCCGCTTCGAGCTGGGCGGCGAAGGCGATGCCGAGGAACAGGGCGATGCCGGTGAGGTTCGCCCACAGCAGCAGCGCGATGAAGGCGGTGAGGGGTCCGTAGACCGCGCCGAAGCCTCCGCTGTTGCTGACGTACAGCTCCAGGAGCGCGGTCGCCGTGACCCATATGACCAGGTGGACGGCGGAACCGAGCGCCAGCCAGGTGTAACCGGGCTGGCGGCGACGGGGTGACCAGCGGAAGATCACGGCCGAGGCGGTCCAGGCGAGCAGCAGTCCCAGTGGGATGTCCAGCGGCGCCCACCACCGCTCGCCGCCCGGCAGGCCGAGGGACTCGGCGACCGCCCCGGCCACCGCGTCGCCCGTGACCAGGACGAGGAAGCCCAGCACCATGGGCAGCCCGGCCGCCCCGGCGAGCACCACGGCCCGCCCGTACTTGTGCGTCGCCGGCCGGTCGCGTTCGACGCCGTAGATGCGGTTGGCGCCGCGCTCGATCTGCCCCATCGCGGAGGCGAGGTTGACCACCGCGAACACCAGGCCCAGCACCAGTGCCAGGTTGCTCCACACGCCGCCGTCGGCGGTGCGCCGGGTGCCCTCCAGGACGTCGCGGACGATGTCGGCGCTGTCGCCCGGGACGATCCGCCGAAGGGTGAGTTCGATGACCCGCCCGATGTCCTCGGTGTGCGCCGACGTGGCGAGCCCCACCAGCGTGGCGGTGAACGGCACCACGCCGACGACGATCTGGAAGGCCAGGGCCCGGGCGTTGGTGAAGCCGTCGGCGTAGCGGAAGCGGCTGAACGAGTCGGTGAGCAGCTGGAAGCCGCCGTACTTCCGGAGGGCGGTCAGCGCCTCGTCGCCGGAGAGTTCCTCCCCGAGCATGTCCCGGGTCTGCGGGACGTGGACGACGGTTCCCATGGTGTGAGCTCTCCTCGGACTGCGGGCGGCGGGGCGTTCCCCCTCCTCATGCCCCGCGGCCCCGCTCCCACCGCCGGTCCCCCGCCGCCGGAGGGCCTCAGATGTAGCCGAGCGCCGACGCGGCGGCCGCACCGCCGAGGAGCATGAAGCCCGGCATCAGGACCCGGACCTCCACCCAGCTGCCGGCGCGGAAGCGCATGCCCTTCGGCGGGCCCAGCGGGTACCACCGCTTGCGGCCTATCGGGATGGGCCACAGGACGGGGCAGCCGGAGACGGTGAGCGCGTCCCCGATGCAGTGGACCAGCGCCCCCAGGACGATCGGCAGGCCCAGCCACAGGTACTCCTGGCCCGGCCCGTCGAACAGCCAGGTGGAGCCGTTGCCCGGCTTGTCGAGGACGCCCGCGACGATCCACGAGCTGGTGGCGGCCAGCAGCCAGACCAGCACGTCGGCGCTGGAGCCGCGGGTGGCCCGCCACAGCAGGCCCTCGATGGCCAGCACCATGTGGACGAAGAGGATGAAGAGCACGCCCCAGCGGTCGCCCAGCGTGGCGATCGCCGCCGAGCCGGCGCCGATCAGCAGCGCCCACACCCAGGTGTGCGTCAGGGTGCGGTGGCCGCCGGAGCGTCGCGGGTCACCGGGTTTCCTCGTCGACTTGTAGACCGCGTACGACAGCTTGTCGACGATCTCGCAGATCCACTTGGAGACCGGCCCGAAGGCCCGCGAGATGGTGGCCGCCTTGTGGTCGAGGTCGGGGGCGAGGGCCGCGCCGGCGCAGATCAGGGCTCCCGCCAGCAGCACGGGCCAGGGCATCGGCTCGCCCCAGGCGGCCGCCGCCGCGCCGACACCGAGCCAGGCGGCCGCGCCCGACAGTGAATGTGCTGGTCCCATCATGGCGTTGCCCGCCCCGTTCCACGTTGTGCCGCTGTTCAGTTCGGCGGTCAGCGTAGCGGTGTCGATCTTCGATTGGTGATCCGATTCCCTGATCGTGACCTGGTCCGGGCAAGATGGGGGGTGTGACCCTCATCGATCAGTTGCCGCAGACCGCCGATCCCGACGCCCTCTACGAAGCCTTCGAGTCGTGGGCCCAGGACCGGGGCCTCACGCTCTATCCCCACCAGGAGGAGGCGCTGATCGAGGTCGTCTCCGGGGCGAACGTGATCGTCTCGACGCCCACCGGGTCGGGCAAGAGCATGATCGCGGCGGCGGCCCACTTCGCGGCGCTCGCCCGCGACGAGGTCACGTTCTACACGGCGCCGATCAAGGCCCTGGTCTCCGAGAAGTTCTTCGAGCTCTGCAAGATCTTCGGCACCGAGAACGTCGGCATGCTGACCGGCGACGCGTCCGTGAACGCGGACGCGCCGGTGATCTGCTGCACCGCGGAGGTGCTGGCGTCCATCGCGCTGCGTGACGGCAGGAACGCCGACGTCGGCCAGGTGGTGATGGACGAGTTCCACTTCTACGCCGAGGCGGACCGCGGCTGGGCGTGGCAGATCCCGCTGCTGGAGCTGCCGCAGGCGCAGTTCGTGCTGATGTCGGCGACGCTCGGCGACGTCTCGATGTTCGAGAAGGACCTCACCCGGCGCACCGGGCGGCCGACCGCGGTGGTCCGTTCGGCGACCCGGCCGGTGCCGCTGTCGTACGACTTCAAATACACGCCGCTGACCGAGACGCTGACCGAGCTGCTGGAGACCCGGCAGGCGCCGGTCTACATCGTGCACTTCACCCAGGCGCAGGCGGTGGAGCGTGCGCAGGCGCTGATGAGCATCAACATGTGCTCCAAGGAGGAGAAGGAGAAGATCGCCGACCTGATCGGCAACTTCCGCTTCACCACCAAGTTCGGCCGCAACCTCTCCCGTTACGTCCGGCACGGCATCGGCGTGCACCACGCCGGCATGCTGCCCAAGTACCGGCGTCTGGTGGAGAAGCTGGCGCAGGCGGGTCTGCTGAAGGTCATCTGCGGCACCGACACCCTCGGCGTGGGCGTCAACGTGCCCATCCGCACGGTGCTGTTCACGGCGCTGACCAAGTACGACGGCAACCGGGTGCGCACCCTGCGGGCGCGTGAGTTCCACCAGATCGCGGGCCGGGCGGGGCGCGCCGGCTTCGACACCGCGGGCTTCGTGGTGGCGCAGGCGCCGGAGCACGTCATCGAGAACGAGAAGGCGCTGGCCAAGGCGGGGGACGACCCGAAGAAGCGCCGCAAGGTGGTGCGCAAGAAGGCTCCGGAGGGCTTCGTCGGCTGGACCGAGAACACCTTCGAGAAGCTGATCGCCTCCGACCCCGAGCCGCTGACCTCGCGTTTCCGGGTCACCCACGCGATGCTGCTGTCGGTGATCGCCCGCCCGGGCAACGCCTTCGACGCCATGCGCCGGCTGCTGGAGGACAACCACGAGCCGCGCAAGGCGCAGTTGCGGCACATCCGCCGGGCCATCGCCATCTACCGGTCGCTGCTGGACGGCGGCATCGTGGAGAAGCTGGACGCCCCGGACGCCGAGGGCCGCATCGTCCGGCTGACGGTCGACCTCCAGCAGGACTTCGCGCTCAACCAGCCGCTGTCCACCTTCGCGCTGGCCGCGTTCGAGCTGCTGGACCCCGAATCGCCGTCGTACGCCCTGGACATGGTGTCGGTGGTGGAGTCCACGCTGGACGACCCCCGGCAGATCCTGCACGCGCAGCAGAACAAGGCACGCGGCGAGGTGGTCGCGCAGCTGAAGGCGGACGGGGTCGAGTACGAGGAGCGGATGGAACGGCTCCAGGAGGTCAGCCACCCCAAGCCGCTGGAGGAGATCCTCTTCCACGCCTACAACACGTACCGCAAGAGCCACCCCTGGGTCAGCGACTATCCGCTGTCGCCCAAGTCGGTGGTCCGCGACATGTACGAACGGGCGCTCACCTTCACGGAGTTCGTCTCCCTCTACGAGCTGGCCCGCACCGAGGGCATCGTGCTGCGCTACCTGGCGAGTGCCTACAAGGCCTTGGAGCACACCGTCCCCGACGACCTGAAGTCCGAGGATCTGCAGGATCTGATCGCCTGGCTGGGCGAGATGGTCCGTCAGGTCGACTCCAGCCTGCTCGACGAGTGGGAGCAGCTGGCCAACCCCGAGGTGATGACCGCGGAGGAGGCGCAGGAGAGGGCCGACCAGGTCAAGCCGGTCACCGCCAACGCCCGCGCCTTCCGGGTGCTGGTGCGCAACGCGATGTTCCGCCGGGTGGAGCTGGCCGCCCTCGACCAGGTCGGGGAACTCGGCGAGATGGACGCCGAGTCGGGCTGGGACGCGGACCGCTGGGGCGAGGCGATGGACGCCTACTGGGACGAGTACGAGGACCTCGGAACGGGTCCCGACGCCCGCGGGCCGCGCCTGTTGATGATCGAGGAGGACGCCGAGCACGGTCTGTGGCGGGTCCGCCAGGCGTTCGCCGACCCGAACGGCGACCATGACTGGGGCATCAGCGCCGAGATCGACCTCGCGGCGTCCGACGCCGAGGGCCGCGCGGTCGTCCGGGTCACCGACGTCGGCCAGCTGTGACCTCCGCCGCCGCGCGGCGGGCCCCGGCGGCCCGCGGCGGCACCCGGCGGATGCGCGACACGTGAGGCGCGAGACGCGAGACGTGAAGCGCGAGACGTGACGGACGTGGGACAGGAGAGAAGAGACCCCTCATGACGAATCCAGCGGAGGGCCTGGTCGGCCTGCTCGACCTCGAGCAGATCGAGGTCAACATCTTCCGGGGACGCAGCCCCGACGAGTCCCTGCAGCGTGTCTTCGGCGGGCAGGTCGCCGGCCAGGCGCTGGTCGCGGCCGGACGGACCGTGGAGCAGGACCGGCCGGTGCACTCGCTGCACGCCTACTTCCTGCGGCCGGGGCGGCCCGGCGTGCCGATCGTGTACCAGGTGGAGCGGGTCCGCGACGGGCGTTCGTTCACCACCCGCCGGGTCACCGCGGTGCAGCAGGGCCGGACGATCTTCAATCTGACGGCCTCGTTCCACCTGCCGGAGGAGGGGCCGTTCACGCACCAGCTTCCGCCGGCCCGCGAGATGCCGGACCCGGAGTCGCTGCCGACGGTCGCCGAGGAGATCCGCGAACACCTGGGCGCGCTGCCGGAGCAGCTGGAGCGGATGGCGCGCCGCCAGCCCTTCGACATCCGGTACGTGGACCGGATGCGGTGGACGGCCGAGGAGGTCTCGGAGGCGGAGCCGCGCAGCGCGGTGTGGATGCGCGCGGTGGGCCCGCTGGGCGACGACCCGCTGGTGCACACCTGTGCGCTGACCTACGCGAGCGACATGACGCTGCTGGACGCGGTGCGGCTGCCGGTCGAACCGCTGTGGGGCCCGCGCAACTTCGACATGGCCTCGCTGGACCACGCCATGTGGTTCCACCGGCCGTTCCGGGCGGACGACTGGCTGCTGTACGACCAGGAGTCCCCGATCGCCGTCGGCGGGCGCGGCCTGGCCCGGGGGCGCATCTACGACCGTGAGGGCCGGCTGGTGGTCTCGGTGGTGCAGGAGGGTCTCTTCCGGGCCCTGTGACGGCGGGGCGCCCCGGCGCAACCCCGGTGGCCGTCGTGACCGGGTGTGCCGAGGATGGGGTCATGGCGCACAAGATGACCGACCAGGAATGGCGGACGTTCGTCACCGCCGGGACACGCACCGGGAAGCTGGCCACCACCCGGGCCGACGGTTCGCCGCACGTCGCCCCCGTCTGGTTCGTGCTGGACGGGGACGAGGTGGTGCTGACCACCGGCGCGGAGACCGTGAAGGGCCGCAACCTGGCCCGGGACAGCCGGGTCGCCCTCTGCGTGGACGACGAACGGCCCCCGTTCTCCTTCGTCTCCCTGACGTGCCGGGCCCGGCTCGACGAGGATCTGGACCAGGTACGGCACTGGGCCACGCGGATCGCCGCCCGCTACATGGGCGAGGAACGGGCCGGGCAGTACGGCGCGCGCAACGCCGTGCCGGGTGAGCTGCTGGTGCGGCTCTCCGTCGACCGGGTCAGCGCGGTCGCCGATCTCGCCGACTGACGGCCGTCCTCCCCGCGCCGCTCTCGTCGCGCCGCCCGCATAGCGCCGCCGTCGGCGGCACGCCATCGACCCACCGCCGTCAACCCACCGCCGTCAACCCACCGCCGTCAGCCCACCGAGTCCAGCATCCGCGCGGTGTGCATCCGCCCCGCGTGTTCCACCAGGCGGATCAGCACCTCCTTGCCGGACTCCCGCCGACGGGCGTCGCAGAGCACCACGGGCGTGCCGGGGTCCAGGTCGAGGGCGACGGAGACCTCGGCGGGCGTGTAGGACCGCGCCCCCTCGAAGCAGTTGACGGCCACCACGAACGGGATGCTGCGGTGCTCGAAGTAGTCCACGGCGGGGAAGCAGTCCTCGAGCCGCCGGGTGTCGGCGAGCACCACGGCGCCCAGCGCACCCTGGGCGAGCTCGTCCCACAGGAACCAGAAGCGGTCCTGGCCTGGGGTACCGAAGAGGTACAGCGAGAGCCCGGCCCGGATGGTGATCCGGCCGAAGTCCATGGCGACGGTCGTGGTGGTCTTCTGGTCGACGCCCGAGATGTCGTCGACGCCCCGGCCCGCCTCGGTGAGCAGTTCTTCGGTGCGCAGCGGCCGGATCTCGCTGACGGCGCCGACCAGGGTCGTCTTGCCGACGCCGAAACCGCCTGCCACGAGGATCTTCAGCGCCAGCGGGTTCGAGGCGTCCGTGGTGGCGGCACCCATCGTCCCGCCGGAGGTGGGGTCCGTCTGCTGGGGGGCCATCGATCACTTCTCTCGGGTGTCACGGGCGAGCGGTTCGCCGCGGGAGGTCGGTCACTGTCAGGTGGGTCGGCGGGCGGTGCGGGCACAGCTGGCAGCCTTCTGGCTGCTGACAGCATCCATCAGCTCACCGGATCATAGAACTCACGCGTCCCGACGACATCGTTCAGTCACAGTGCGCGCAGACCGGCGATCACCTCACGCAGCACGCGTTCGTCCGGCAGCTGGGCGGGCGGTACCGGGCGGCTGACCGTGACGCAGCCGAGCTCCAGCAGATCGCCCAGGAGCACGCGGACCACGCCGACGGGCAGGTCGGCCCCGGCCGCGAGTTCCGCGACCGACTGGGTCTCGGTGCGGCACAGTTCGGCCAGCAGCCGGTGCTCCGGCCCCAGGGCGGCCGCAGCGTCCGGCGGGGCCTGCGGGTCCACGTCGACCAGGGCGATCAGGTCGAAGCCGTCTCCCGACGGGCCGGGGCTGGTGCGGCCGCCGGTCATCGCGTAGGGGCGGACCAGCG
>NZ_JACADT010000810.1:0-2595 GCF_013421635.1 Streptomyces sp. UH6
CTCCTCGAAGGGAAGCACGTGACACGCAGAACAGTGCGCATCGCCATGAACGGCGTCACCGGACGGATGGGGTACCGCCAGCACCTGGTCCGCTCCGTCCTGGCCCTGCGCGAGCAGGGCGGCCTCGACCTCGGCGACGGCACGGTGCTGTGGCCCGAGCCCGTCCTGGTCGGCCGCCGTGAGCACGCCCTGCGCGAGATCGCCGAACGGCACGGCCTGACCGAGTGGTCCACCGACCTGGACGCCGTCCTCGCCGACGACACCGTCGACGTCTACTTCGACGCCCAGATCACCTCCGCCCGCGTGGAGGCCGTCCGCAAGGCCGTCGCCGCGGGCAAGCACCTGTACGTCGAGAAGCCCACCGCGACCTCCCTGGACGCCGCGCTGGAGCTGGCCCGGCTGGCGCGCGACGCCGGCATCAAGCACGGCGTCGTCCAGGACAAGATCTTCCTGCCGGGCCTGCTCAAGCTGAAGCGCCTCGTCGACGGCGGCTTCTTCGGCGAGATCCTCTCGGTACGCGGCGAGTTCGGCTACTGGGTCTTCGAGGGCGACTGGCAGGAGGCCCAGCGCCCGAGCTGGAACTACCGCGCCGAGGACGGCGGCGGCATCGTCACCGACATGTTCCCGCACTGGGAGTACGTGCTCCACGAGCTCTTCGGCCGGGTCACCTCCGTCCAGGCCCTGGCCACCACCCACGTCCCGCGGCGCTGGGACGAGAGCGGCAAGCCCTACTCCGCCACCGCCGACGACGCGGCCTACGGCGTCTTCCAGCTGGAGGGCGGGGCCGTGGCCCAGATCAACTCCTCCTGGGCGGTGCGGGTCCACCGCGACGAGCTGGTCGAGTTCCAGGTCGACGGCACGCACGGCTCCGCCGTCGCGGGGCTGCGGAACTGCCGCGTCCAGCACCGCTCCGCCACCCCCAAGCCCGTGTGGAACCCCGACCTGCCGGTCACCGAGGCCTTCCGCGACCAGTGGCAGGAGGTACCCGACAACCTCGCCCCCGGGGCCGGGTTCGACAACGGCTTCAAGGCCCAGTGGGAACTGTTCCTGCGGCACGTGTTCCTCGACGAGCCGTACACCTGGGACCTGCTGGCCGGCGCGCGCGGCGTGCAGCTCGCCGAACTCGGGCTGCGCTCCTCGGCCGAGGGCCGCCGCCTGGACGTCCCGGAGCTGACGCTGTGACGATCCTGCTGCCCCGTCCGGACGGGGGAACCGTCCCCTACACGCCGCGCGCGACGCCCGCGGACCTCACGGCGGACGGCACGCCGCTCGTCTCCCGCACGGTCCTCGCCGCGGCCCACGTGGTCGCCGACCCGTACGCCGACACCACCCCGGACGGCCCGGCCGCCGTCGACTGGGACGCCACCCTCGCCTTCCGCCGCCACCTGTGGTCCCACGGACTGGGCGTCGCCGAGGCCATGGACACCGCGCAGCGCGGCATGGGCCTGGACTGGGCGGGCGCCCGCGAGCTGATCCGCCGCAGCGCCGCCGAGGCGAAGTCCGTCGGCGGGCATGTCGCCTGCGGTGTCGGCACCGACCAGCTCACCGTGCCCGGGGCGTCCCTCGGCGAGGTGCGCGCCGCGTACGAGGAGCAGCTCGCCGTCGTCGAGGAGGCCGGCGCCCAGGCGGTGCTGATGGCCTCACGGGCGCTGGCCGCCGCCGCGAAGGGCCCGGAGGACTACTTGGAGGTGTACGGCGCACTGCTGCGGCAGGCGTCCGAGCCGGTGGTCCTGCACTGGCTCGGCCCGATGTTCGATCCGGCGCTGGAGGGCTACTGGGGCGGCGGCGACCTCGACGCGGCCACCGACGCCTTCCTGGAGGTCGTCGCCTCCCATCCGGACAAGGTCGACGGGGTCAAGGTGTCGCTGCTGGACGCCGGCCGGGAGGTCGCGCTGCGGCGGCGGCTTCCGGACGGGGTGCGCTGCTACACCGGCGACGACTTCCACTACCCGGAGCTGGTCGAGGGCGACGAGCGGGGCTTCAGCCACGCGCTGCTCGGCGTGTTCGACCCGCTGGCGCCGCTCGCCGCGCGGGCCGTACGCGTCCTGGACACGGGCGACGCGGCGGGCTTCCGGGAGGTCCTCGACCCGACCGTGGAGCTGGCCCGGCACCTGTTCGCCGCGCCCACCCGGTTCTACAAGACGGGCGTGGTGTTCCTGGCCTGGCTCGCGGGCCACCAGGACCACTTCGCCATGGTGGGCGGACTCCAGTCGGCCCGCTCGCTGCCGCACCTCGCGCGCGCGTACGAACTGGCCGACGGGCTCGGCCTGTTCCCCGACCCGGCGCTCGCCGGGGCCCGGATGCGGAACCTGCTCTCGGTGTACGGGGTGGAACAGTGACCGACGTCGATCTCTCGAGGTTCAGCATCAACCAGGAGACCGTCAAGCAGTGGTCCCTCCCCGAACTGGTCGAGGGCTGCCGCAAGGCGGGGGTGGCGCGAATTGGCCTGTGGCGCGCACCCGTCCAGGAGTACGGGGTGGAGCGCGCCGCACGGCTGGTGCGCGAGGCGGGCCTCACCGTCACCAGCCTGTGCCGCGGCGGCTTCCTCACCGCGACCGACCCCGGTGGGCGCGCCGCGGCCCTGGACGACAACCG
>NZ_JACADT010000811.1:0-2592 GCF_013421635.1 Streptomyces sp. UH6
GATCCACCACCAGCCCGGCTCCGGGAAGGCGAGCACCGGCAACGCCCCCGCCACGGCGACCGCCACCGGCCGCCGCCAGGAGGAAGTGATCCAACGCCCGGCCGTCATGTCCACCAAGTGCCCTCGATCCGCGCGGCGAGACGGGTCGTGCGGGACCTGGACGCGCGGGTCGGACGCGCGCGGGTCGGACGCGCGGGACGTCGGCGTGGGGCGAGCGCGCGGGACGTAAACATGTGGCGCACGCCGGGGCGCGTCGGCGAGGCTGGCGCGATGAGTGAGCACGACAAGTCCGAGCCCGGCCCCCGCCACCGGATCAGGGCGGTCCACACGGAGGACACCGTCACCGTCTACCAGGCCTACCGGCCCGCCATAGGGCTGCCGGCCGCGCGTGACGGGCGGTTCCCGCCGGAGTGGAAGCGGGACCGGATGACGTGGATCAAGCCGTCGTTCCTGTGGATGATGTACCGCTGCGGCTGGGCCGCCAAGGAAGGCCAGGAAACGGTGCTGGCCGTGGAGATCCGCCGGGAGGGGTTCGAATGGGCCCTGCGCAACGCCTGTCTCTCGCACTACGTGCGCGGCACGCACGAGGACCGGGCGTCCTGGAGCCGTCAACTGCGGAGGGCGCCGACCAGGGTTCAGTGGGACCCGGAGCGGGACCTGAGGCTGCGGCCGCTGCCCCACCGGTCGCTGCAGCTGGGGCTGGCGGGCGAGGCGGCGGCCCGGTACGCGGACGAGTGGATCGTGTCCGTCGAGGACGTGACGCCGAAGGCGCACGCGATCCACGCGCACGTCAGGGCGGGGGACATGGAGCGGGCTGCGGCGCTGCTGCCGCCGGAGCGGGTGTACCCGCTGGACCCGGAGGCCTGCGCGCACCTGCTGCCCTGAGCCGCTGCCCTGTGCCGGAGCTGCCCTGTGCCGGAGCTGCCCTGTGCTGGCGCGGCGCGCCTAGGCCGGCTGCAACGCCTCGGCGCGCACGGCGCGGGCCCACTCGACGACCAGCTGTTCGTACCGGGCGCGGTCCTGGGCGGTCGGCGCGCCGCTCGAACGGAGCCACAGGGCGCGGATCATGTCGTTCAGCTCGGCGGCGGAGCGCGCGGGGACCTCGGGATTGAGGAGCATGGCGCCCACCTTAGGGGCAAGGCATGACACTCCGCTACCGACTGGCTACAGTTCGGCCGCGTGCGGGCTGAGTACACCGGTGCCGATCAGGCCGAGAATCAGCAGGCCGAGGGCGATCCGGTACCAGACGAAGGGCATGAAGGACTTCGTCGAGATGAAGCGCATGAACCAGGCGATCACCGCGTAGCCGCAGAGGAACGCGACCACGGTGGCGAAGACGGTCGGCCCCCAGGAGACGTGGGACCCCTTCATGGCGTCGCCGAGTTCGAAGAGGCCGGAGGCGAGCACGGCCGGAATGGCCAGCAGGAAGGAGTACCGGGCGGCGGCCTCACGGCGGTAGCCCATGAAGAGGCCCCCGCTGATGGTGGCGCCGGACCGGGAGACCCCGGGGATCAGGGCCATGGCCTGGCAGACGCCGAAGATCAGGCCGTCGCGGAACCCGAGGTGCGAGAGGTCCTTCGGCTGCCGGACGCGGTGGCGCCCGCCCGTCTCGGCGCGTTCGGCCAGGCGGTCGGCGACGCCGATCGCGACGCCGACCACGATCAGCATGGTGGCGGTGACCCGCAGATCGCGGAACGGGCCCTCGATGTGGTCCTTCAGCGTCACGCCGAGCACACCGATCGGGATCGAGCCCACGATCACCAGCCAGCCCATCTTCGCGTCGTGGTCACGCCGCATCTCCCGGTCCCGCAGCGAGCGGAACCAGGCGGAGACGATGCGGCCGATGTCCTTGCGGAAGTAGATCAGGACCGCGATCTCGGTCCCGATCTGGGTGATCGCGGTGAAGGCGGCCCCCGGGTCCCTCCAGCCGGAGAACGCGGCGGTCAGCCGCAGGTGGGCACTGGAGGAGATGGGGAGGAACTCGGTCAGCCCCTGGACGAGCCCGAGGACGAGTGATTCGAACCAAGACATGGGTGCAGGCAGTCCCAGCGCTGATCGGGGAGGACGGGAGGACGACGGCCACGACGGTCCGGGCACTGTAACGGCCCCGGACCGTCCGCCCGGTGATCTGCGGGTGAACGCAACGCGTCGTGCCGTCGACCGGTCAGCGCCCGCGCAGGTGGTGCCGTTTGCGCCAGGCGAAGAGCGTGCCGCCCATCGCCGGGAGGGCGATGACCGCCACCGCGATCAGGAAGGCGGGCGAGGTGGGGCTGGAGGCCTGGGACCCGGCGACCGCGTACGCGGCGGTGTTGGGGACCGAGCCCAGCGCGGTGGCCGACAGGAACGAGGAGGCGCGCATCCGGGAGACGGAGGCGCAGTAGTTGGCGGCCCAGAAGGGGACGCCCGGGAAGAGTCTCAGCGCCATCGTCGAGCGGAACCCGTGCCGGCTCAGCTGGCCGTCGGCGGCCCGGAGCCAGCGAGCACGCAGCAGCGGCCGCAGCGCGTCCTGGCCGAGCAGGCGGCCCAGCCCGAAGGCGAGACCCGCGCCCAGCACCGTGCCGCCCAGCGCGGCGGCCAGACCCAGCCACGCCC
>NZ_JACADT010000812.1:0-2590 GCF_013421635.1 Streptomyces sp. UH6
TGTGAGGAGGTGGCCCATCGTGGCGAGGACCGACGGTTCGACCCGGTGGCAGACCCAGGTGCCGCGCCGCTCGGAGGTCAGCAGGCCCGCCTCCCGGAGCTTCTTCAGGTGGTGGGAGACGGTCGGCTGCGACACGCCGACGTCGGAGATGTCGCACACACACGCCTCCCCGCCCTCGTGGGAGGCCACCGCGGAGAACAGCCGCGGCCGGACCGGGTCGCCGAGGGCCTTGAACAGTCGGGCGACGGCCTCCGCCTCCCCGGCGTCCAGCGGGCGCTCGGTCAGCGGCGGGCAGCACGGCACGACGGCGGAACCGCCGGCCGCGGGGCCGGGGGAGAGGGAGCACCTCGCTGCTCGGCAGGCCTCCCTCGTCCCACCCGGCGGGACGGCGGCCCATGTCGACGCCCGTCGAAACAGGTGAGGCGTCGGAGGGCCCGTGACCGGGCAGTCGTAGGCTTTGCAGTGCCCTGACCGGGCCGACCCGTCGCCGTCAGGGCCGCCGCCCGTCCAACTCTCGTGGGAGTCAGCCCCGTTGAACTTCTGGTCGCTCTACCAGCACGGCTTCGCGCGGATCGCCGCCTGCACCGGTCACGCCGCCATCGCCGACCCCGCCGCCAACGCCGAGGCAGTGCTGCGGCAGGCCCGCCGATGTGACGAGGACGGCGTCGCCGTCGCGCTCTTCCCGGAGATGAACCTCTGCGGCTACTCCATCGAGGACCTGCTGCTCCAGGACGCCCTGCTCGACGAGGTGGAGACGGCGCTCGCCGCCGTGGTGGCCGGGTCCGCCGGCCTGCTGCCCGTCCTGGTGGTCGGCGCCCCGCTGCGCCACCGCAACCGGATCTACAACTGCGCCGTGGTGGTGCACCGGGGCAGGATCCTCGGCGTCGCCCCCAAGTCCTACGTGCCGAACTACCGCGAATTCTACGAGAAGCGGCACATCGCCTCCGGCGACGACGAGCGCGGCGGCACCCTCCGGATCGGCGGGGAGACCGTGCCCTTCGGCGTGGACCTGCTCTTCGCCGCCGAGGACGTGCCCGGCCTGGTGATCCACGCCGAGGTCTGCGAGGACATGTGGGTGCCGGTGCCGCCGAGCGCCGAGGCCGCGCTGGCCGGCGCCACCGTGCTGCTCAACCTCTCCGGCAGCCCCATCACCGTCGGCCGCGCCGAGGACCGCAAGCTGCTCTGCCGCTCGGCGTCCTCCCGCTGCCTCGCCGCCTACGTGTACGCGGCGGCCGGCCTGGGCGAGTCCAGCACCGACCTGTCCTGGGACGGGCAGACCATGATCTACGAGAACGGCGTCCTGCTCGCCGAGACCGACCGGTTCCCGCAGGACGAGCGGTACGCGGTGGCCGACGTCGACCTCGACCTGCTCCGGCAGGAACGCCTGCGGATGGGCACCTTCGACGACAACCGCCGCACCCACGCCGCCCGCACCGGCGACTTCCGCGAGGTCGGCTTCCGGCTGGACGCGCCCACCGGGAACCTCGGGCTGCGCCGCCGGCTCGAGCGGTTCCCGTTCGTGCCGTCCGACCCGGAGCGCCTGGCCCAGGACTGCTACGAGGCGTACAACATCCAGGTCAGCGCCCTCCAGCAGCGTCTGGCGGCGATCGGGGACCCGAAGATCGTCATCGGGGTCTCCGGCGGCCTGGACTCCACCCACGCGCTGATCGTCGCCGCGCAGACCATGGACCGCGCAGGCCGCCCCCGCAGCGACATCCTGGCGTTCACCCTGCCCGGCTTCGCCACCAGCGACCACACCAAGGGCAACGCCCACAAGCTGATGAGCGCCCTCGGCGTCACGGCGGCCGAACTCGACATCACGCCCACCGCGCGGCTGATGCTGAAGGAGATGGACCACCCGTTCTCGGCGGGCGAGCCGGTCTACGACGTCACCTTCGAGAACGTGCAGGCGGGCCTGCGCACCGACTACCTGTTCCGGCTGGCCAACCAGCGCGGCGGCATCGTGCTCGGCACCGGCGACCTCTCCGAGCTGGCCCTCGGCTGGAGCACGTACGGCGTCGGCGACCAGATGAGCCACTACAACGTCAACTCGGGCGTCCCCAAGACCTTCATCCAGCACCTCATCCGCTGGGTCATCGGCAGCGGACAGTTCGACGAGGCGACCGGGAGGACGCTGGCCGCCATCCTCGACACGGAGATCAGCCCGGAGCTGGTCCCCGGCGAGGAGATGCAGTCCACCGAGTCGAAGATCGGCCCCTACGCCCTGCACGACTTCACCCTCTTCCACGTGCTGCGGTACGGGTTCCGGCCGTCGAAGATCGCCTTCCTGGCCTGGCACGCCTGGCACGACGCGGAGGCGGGCGCCTGGCCGGCCAACTTCCCGGAGGCCAAGCGGGTCGCCTACGACCTCCAGGAGATCCACGACTGGCTCGAGGTGTTCTGCCGCCGCTTCTTCGCCTTCGCGCAGTTCAAGCGGTCGGCCATGCCCAACGGCCCCAAGGTCTCGGCCGGCGGCTCGCTCTCGCCGCGCGGCGACTGGCGCGCCCCTTCCGACAGCTCCGCGGCCACCTGGCTGCGCGACCTGGCGCGCGTCGAGGACGCCCTCGGCAAGGAGTGATCGCGCGCGTGC
>NZ_JACADT010000813.1:0-2589 GCF_013421635.1 Streptomyces sp. UH6
CCCGCAGCCTTCCGGTCGCGGCCAGGTCCGCGACGGCGCGCATGCCGGCCTGGTCGTCCTCGACCAGCATCACCGCCGTCCGCACGCCGCGCCGCTCGGCCTCGGCGTACAGTTCCCGCGGGAGGGGCAGCAGCGAGACCAGCGTGCCGCCCGGGCGGAGCACCCGCAGCGAACGCAGGCCGTGCTCGCCGCCGATCGTCTCCAGCACCACGTCCATCCCGGAGACCGCCTCGGTGAAGTCGGTCTCCCGGTAGTCGATCTGCTCGTCCGCCCCCAGGCTCCGCAGGAAGCCGTGCTTCGCGGAACTGGCCGTGCCCACCACGTACGCGCCCCGGGACTTGGCGATCTGCACCGCCACGTGCCCCACGCCGCCGGCCGCCGCGTGCACCAGGAGCCGCTGCCCCGGCCCCAGGACCGCCGTGTCCACCAGTGCCTGCCAGGCCGTCAGGGACACCAGCGGCAGGGCGCCGGCCTGCACCACGTCCACACCCTCCGGCCGGGCGACGAACGCACGGGCCGGTCCCACGACGTACTCCGCGTGCGAGCCGTGACCGAAGGGGTAGGGCAACATCCCGAACACTTCATCACCCGTTCGGTGGATCGTCACTCCGTACCCGGCCTCCACCACCGTGCCGCACACGTCCCATCCGAGGACGAACGGCGGCTCGCCGAGGAACCCGCCGCCGGCCCGGTGCTTCCAGTCCGTGGGGTTGACGCCGGCCGTCCGGACCCGGATCAGCACCTCCCCGGGCCGGGGCGACGGACGCTCCGCCTCCGCCTCCCGCAGCACGTCAGGGCCACCGAGGCTGTCCTGCCGGATCACGCGCATGGTCTTCGAGCCGCTCATGCGGACCAGCCTGCCACCGGTACCCGTCGGGCGCACGGCGTGCCCGGGGGGCGGGCGCCGACGGAGGGTAGCGCCCGGGGTCTTTCCCCGTGGAATATTCCCGGCCGAATCCCGGGGAGGTGATCCGGCGGTCGGAATTCCGGCTAAGCTCCCCCGGAGCGCTGCGAGTTGGGGCCTTTACGCACCGCAATCGCCTCACCGTCCGCACATGCGTGCCCATTTGCCCGCGGTGCCGGAGAGGTGGCCGGTGGTCCGGTCCGCCGGCGTGCCCCCGAGGTGTCCACGGACGCCCCGCCGTGCCTTCGTCCACCTGTCCGCCTCCCGACTCCCCACCCGTCCGCCTGTCGCTCCGACGTGTCGCCCCGAAGGATGCAGATGGATTTCGCCACACCACCGGTGCGGACCCCAGCCGCCTGGTACGGCTGGTGGCTCATGCCGCTGGCCCTGGGCTCCGGAACGGTCGCCTCCGCCTTCCTGAGTCCGGAACCCGTCGTCACCACCACCGCGGGGGCCGCAGCCACCGCCGCCGGCGCCGTGTGCGTCCGGCTCCTCCTCAAGTCCCAGGACCGGCTGCGGCGGTCCCGGGAGGAACACCGGGCCGAGAGCCAGGAGACCGAGCGCCGCTGGCGGCAGCGGGCGGTGGGACTGGAGAACGACCTGGCCGTGGCCCGCGCCCAGGCGGAGAGCCGCCTCGCCACCGAGCGGGAGGCCCTCGACCAGCGCCTCGCCGAGCGGGACCAGGCGTGGATCGCCACCCGGGAGCGCGACCTGGCCGTCGTCGCCCGGTTCGCCGGCCAGTACCTCCCCGAGGCGCTCAAGCGCCTGCGCGACGGTGACGCGGTGGAGGACCTCCTCCCGCTGGTCGAGCAGGAGCGGGACGTCACCCCCGAGGTGAGGGCCGAACTGCGCAAGGTGCTGCGCACCGCCCTGATCGGCGTGGAGGAGGAACTCGACCGCTCCACCTCCGCCGAGCAGGCCGTCATCAGCCTCGGCAACCGCATCCACGTCCTGACCAGCAAGCTCCGCGTCCGCCTGCACGAGATGCAGGGTGAGCACGGCCGCCACCCCGTGGTCGCCCAGGGCCTGATGGAACTCGACCAGCAGATCGGTCCCGCCGACTGTCTCGCCGCCTCCATCGGCGTGCTGGGCGGTTCGGCCCGGCCCGGCCGGCAGTGGCAGGAACCCCAGCGGCTGCTGGGCGTGGTCCGCGGCGGCATCGGCCGGATCAAGGACTTCCACCGGGTGGAGATCCGTCAGCTGCCCGAACTGGGCGTCGACGGCGGCCTGGTGGACCACCTCACGCTGATCTTCGCGCACCTCCTGGACAACGCCGCCCGCTACTCCCCGCCCAGCGAGCCCGTGATCGTCTCCGGCAAGGAGGTCCCCAACGGCGTCGGCATCGAGATCCAGGACGCCGGCAAGGGCCTGAGCGAGGAGAAGAAGCGCGAGGCCGAGCGGTCCCTCGCGGGCGTCCCCGCGGGCTCCGGGCTCGGCGGCCTGTCCGAGGACGCGCACCTCGGCCTGCGGGTCGTGGGCACCCTCGCCCGCCGGTACGGCATCCGCGTCACCTTCGCCGACTCGCCCTGGCTGGGCACCTCCGTCGTCGTGGTGGTACCGCACAAGTACTTCAGCCCGCTGGCCGCCACGGCGCCCGAGCGGCCCGCCGGCGTCCCCGCGGTGCCGGCACAGGCCGAGGCCGAGCACGACATGGACGACGCCGGACACACCGGCGACTCCACCCC
>NZ_JACADT010000814.1:0-2587 GCF_013421635.1 Streptomyces sp. UH6
GGTCCGCCGTGCCCTCCACGTAGAAGGCGTACGAGGCTGAGCCGTCCTCGCCGAGCCGGGCCAGCGCCAGCGTGGTCGGCTCCGGGCCGCGCTGCACCGGGCGGGTGTCCACCCCCGCCTCCCGCAGCCCCTCCAGCAGCGCCCCGCCGTACCCGTCCGTGGAGATCCGCGAGCAGAACGCCACCTGGGCGCCGAGCCGTCCCAGCGCCACGGCGGTGTTGTACGGGCCCCCGCCGGGCACCGGCCGCAGCGGGGCGAGCGGCCCCGGCTCGTGGGGCACCAGGTCGATCAGGGCCTCACCGGCGACGACGATCACGGACGGCTCCTTCTGCGAGGACACGGGAGGGACGGGCCCACGCTCGCACACCGCGAGGCCCCCGGTATCGTCGGGCTCGTCCCGACTCCACGCCGAACCAGGGGAGCTGCGCCATGTCCGGCAGTGACGACCTCCGCCGCCGTACCGTCCTTCGGGGCGCCGCCCTGACGCCCGTCGCGGGCCTCGCCCTCACCGGCTGCGCGGGAGCGGAGGACGACCGCGACTCCTCGTCCGGGACACCGCAGCCCGGCACCGCACTCGGCCCCGAGAGCGACGTCCCCGCGGGCGGCTCGAAGGTCTTCGACCAGCAGAAGGTCGTGGTCAGCCGGACCGAGGACGGCGCGCTCAAGGCATGGAGCACCGTCTGCACCCACGCCGGCTGCGTGATGACCCAGCTGGAGGGCACCACGATCACCTGCGGCTGCCACGGCAGCCGGTTCGACGCCGCGAACGGTCAGGTGCTCAACCCGCCGGCGACCGTTCCGCTCACCGAGGTGCCCGTGAAGGTCGAGAACGGCAAGATCGTCACGGCAGAGGCCTCCTGACAGACCCCCCAAGTAGGGTTGGGGGCATGGCCGACCCTTCCAGCTACCGTCCCCGGCCGGGGGAGATTCCGGACACCCCCGGGGTGTACCGCTTCCGCGACGAGCACCGCCGGGTGATCTACGTCGGCAAGGCGAAGAGCCTGCGCCAGCGGCTGGCCAGCTACTTCCAGGACCTCTCCAACCTCCACCCGCGGACCCGGTCCATGGTGACCACCGCCGCGTCGGTGGAGTGGACGGTGGTCTCCACCGAGGTCGAGGCGCTCCAGCTGGAGTACACCTGGATCAAGGAGTTCGACCCCCGCTTCAACGTCAAGTACCGCGACGACAAGAGCTACCCGTACCTCGCGGTGACGATGAACGAGGAGTTCCCCCGCGTCCAGGTGATGCGCGGGCACAAGAAGAAGGGCGTGCGCTACTTCGGCCCCTACGGCCACGCCTGGGCGATCCGCGACACCGTCGACCTGCTGCTGCGGGTCTTCCCGGTCCGCACCTGCTCGGCCGGCGTCTTCAAGAACGCGGCCCGCACAGGGCGGCCCTGTCTGCTCGGCTACATCGACAAGTGCTCGGCGCCCTGCGTCGGCCGGATCTCCGCCGAGGACCACCAGGACCTCGCCGAGGAGTTCTGCGAGTTCATGGCCGGCCGCACCGGCACGTACCTCCGCCGCCTCGAACAGCGGATGACGGACGCCGCCGAGGACATGGAGTACGAACGGGCCGCCCGGCTGCGCGACGACATCGGCGCGCTGCGCAAGGCCATGGAGAAGAACGCGGTGGTGCTCGCCGACGCCACCGACGCCGACCTGGTGGCCGTCTCGGAGGACGAGCTGGAGGCCGCCGTCCAGATCTTCCACGTCCGGGGCGGCCGGATCCGCGGCCAGCGCGGCTGGGTCACCGACAAGGTGGAGGCCGTCACCACCGGCGGCCTGGTGGAGCTCGCCCTCCAGCAGCTCTACGGCGAGGAGGCCGGGGACTCGGTGCCGCGCGAGGTGCTGGTCACCGCCCTGCCCGAGCCGCTGGAGCCGGTGCAGGACTGGCTGACCGGGCGCCGGGGCGCCCAGGTCTCGCTGCGCGTGCCGCAGCGGGGCGACAAGAAGGCGCTGATGGAGACGGTCACCCAGAACGCCCGCCAGGCGCTGGCGCTCCACAAGACCAAGCGCGCCTCCGACCTGACGACGCGGTCGCGGGCCCTGGAGGAGATCGCCGAGGCGCTCGGGCTGGACAGCGCGCCGCTGCGGATCGAGTGCTACGACATCTCCCACCTCCAGGGCGAGGACGTGGTCGCGTCCATGGTGGTGTTCGAGGACGGCCTCCAGCGCAAGAGCGAGTACCGGCGCTTCGAGATCAAGGGCTTCGAGGGGCAGGACGACGTCCGCTCCATGCACGAGGTGATCTTCCGGCGGTTCCGGCGCTACCTGGCCGAGAAGGAGCGCACCGGCGAGTGGGCCGACGGCGCCGTCGGCGGCGAGGTGACGGCCTCCCCGGCCGAGGAGGACGGGCGGCCGCGCCGGTTCGCCTACCCGCCGCAGCTGGTCGTGGTCGACGGCGGACGCCCGCAGGTCGCCGCCGCGCGGCGGGCACTGGACGAGCTGGGCATCGACGACGTGGCCGTCTGCGGACTGGCCAAGCGGCTGGAGGAGGTCTGGCTCCCCGACGAGGAGGACCCGCTGGTCCTGCCGCGCACCAGTGAGGGCCTGTACCTGCTCCAGCGGGTGCGGGACGAGGCGCA
>NZ_JACADT010000815.1:0-2587 GCF_013421635.1 Streptomyces sp. UH6
AGGTCGCCGTCCCGCTCCAGCCGGGCCAGCACGTCCGGCGCCCGCAGGGCCAGCCGTTCCGGCGCGCCGGAGGCGACCTCGTCCCAGGACACCGGTGCCGAGACCGCCGCCGTGGGCCGCGCCCGCACCGTGTACGGCGCGGCGGTGGTCTTCTTCGCGGCGTTCTGGCTCCAGTCGACGAACACCTTGCCCGGCCGCAGGCTGCGCGTCATCCGGTGCAGCACCGTCCGCGGCATCGCCGCCTCCGCCTCGACCGCCAGCGCCTTCGCGTACGCGCTGGTCCGCTCCGACGACGCCGACCGCACCGCCGCCAGCAGGTGCAGCCCCTTGGAGCCGGAGGTCTTCGGGTACGCCTCGACCCCGTCCTCGGCCAGCCGGTCGCGCAGCCACAGCGCCACCTCGCAGCACTCGCCGATCCCGGCCGGCGGCCCCGGGTCCAGGTCGAACACCAGCCGGTCCGCCTCGCCGGGCGCGTCCGCGCGCCACTGGTGGGTGTGGAACTCGGTCACCAGGTTGGCCGCCCACATCAGCGAGGGCAGGTCCTGCACCATCACCATCCGGGACGGGCCCTCCGACCGCGGGACCTCCGCCGTGGTGACCCATTCGGGGGTACCGGGGGGAACGTTCTTGGAGAAGAAGACCTGGCCGTGCGGCCCGTCCGGGTACCGCAGGAAGGAGACCGGCCGGTCCCTCAGGTGCGGCAGCAGCGCCCCGGCGGCCGTGGCGTAGTAGTGCAGCAGCTCCCCCTTGGTGAAGCCGTCCTCCGGATGGATCACCTTCTCCAGGTTGGAGAGGGGGATCCGCCGCCCCTCCACCTCTGTGATCGGCGTCATACGATAAGAATCCCACGCAAGGGGCGCATATCGAGGGAAGCCCGTCGAAAGGGTGCTGAACGTGCGATCGATCTGGAACGGCGCCATCTCCTTCGGCCTGGTCAGCATCCCGATCAAGCTGGTGAACGCGACCGAGAACCACAACGTGTCCTTCCGGCAGATCCACACCGAGGACGGCGGCCGGATCCGCTACCGGAAGGTCTGCGAGCTGGAGAACAAGGAGGTCAGCCAGGCGGAGATCGGCAAGGCGTACGAGGAGTCGGACGGTTCCATGATCCCGATCACCGACGACGACCTCCAGCAGCTGCCCATCCCGACCGCCAAGACCATCGAGATCGTCGCCTTCGTGCCGTCCGAGCGGATCGACCCCATGCAGATGGAGTCCGCCTACTACCTCGCGGCCGGCGGCGCCCAGGCCGCCAAGCCGTACACGCTGCTGCGGGAGGCGCTGAAACGCAGCAACAAGGTCGCCATCGCCAAGTTCGCCCTGCGGGGCAGGGAGCGGCTGGGGATGCTGCGGGTGGTGGACGAGGCGATCGTGATGCACGGCCTGCTCTGGCCCGACGAGATCCGGCAGCCGGACGGCGTGGCGCCCGAGGGCGACGTCAGGGTCCGCGAGCAGGAACTCGACCTGGCGGACGCGCTGATGGACACGCTCGGCGAGGTCGACCTCGATGACCTGCACGACGAGTACCGCGAGGCGGTGGAGGAGATGGTCGCCGCCAAGGCCGCCGGCCAGGAGGCCCCGGTCGTGCCGGAGGCCCCGGAGGGCGGCGGCAAGGTCCTCGACCTGATGGCCGCGCTGGAGAACAGCGTCCGCGCGGCCCAGCAGTCGAGGGGCGAGGGCGGCGAGGTCCACCGGATGGAGGGGTCCCGGGCCACGCCCAAGGACACCTCCGGCAAGAAGTCGACGTCCACCGCGAAGAAGTCCACGGCCAAGAAGACGGCGTCCTCGCGCGGCGGATCAGGCGGGTCAGGCGGATCAGGCGGGTCAGGCGGATCGGGCCGATCGGGCGGCTCCGGCGGTTCCGGCGGCTCCGCGAAGAAGTCCACGACCACCGGCAGGAAGACGGCCGCGAAGAAGACCCCCGCCAAGAAGACCGCCTCACGCAAGAAGTCCGCCTGACCGGCCCGCCCCGTGGGGCGGACGGTCACAGCTCCTGGGCGGGCCAGTTGAGGAGGCGCGCGCCGATCGCGGCGGTCTGGAGCATGTACCGCTGCCCCGCGTCCGCCGGGTCCGCCCCCGTCAGTTGCCGTATCCGCTCCAGCCGGTAGGTGAACGCCCGGACGCTCAACGACAGCCGCCGGGCCGCCTCCGCCGCCACGCAACCGGCGTCGAAGTACGCCGTGAGCGTGTCCAGCAGCGGCTGGGCGCCGCCCCGCGCCGCGCGCAGCGGCCCCAGCGCGCTCACCACCAGGTCGGCGAGAGCCTGCCGGTCGCGCGCCAGCACCGGGTAGACCAGCAGATCCGCCGCCTTCAGCACCGGCCCGTCGAACCCCAGCCGCTCCGCCATCTCCAGCGTGCCCAGCGCCTCCTCGTACGACTGGACGACGCCCCCGGGCCCCTGATGGGCCCGCCCGACCGCCACCCGCCCGCCGTCGGTCGCCGCGTAGGCGTGCTTGGCGAACCAGGCGAGGACGTCCTCCTGGTCGCCTGGCGCGATGCACAGCAGCCGCCCCTCCTTGGTGGTGACGAGGATCCGCCGGCTGTCGAACCGCGCGGTCACCGCCCGCACCACACGCCGCGGCACCGG
>NZ_JACADT010000816.1:0-2581 GCF_013421635.1 Streptomyces sp. UH6
GGAACGCGAGAAGCGGGGGCGGCCGGTGGGGCCGCCCCCGCTTCGTGGTGCCGGTGCGCTGCTACAGGTTGCTCGCGATGGCGCTCACGAGCTCGCCGTTGGCGGTGTCACCGCTGAACTCCCAGAAGAACGCGCCTCCCAGGCCCTGGGACTTGGCCCAGGCCATCTTGCCCGCGATGGTCGCCGGGGTGTCGTAGGACCACCACTGGTTGCCGCAGTGCGCGTAGGCCGTGCCGGCGATCGTCCCGGTGACGGGGCAGGAGTTCTTGAGGACCTTGTAGTCCTCGATGCCCGCCTCGTAGGTGCCGGGCGCGGCCCCGGTCGCCGTGCCGCCGGGGGCGGACTGGGTGACGCCGGTCCAGCCGCGGCCGTAGAAGCCGATGCCGAGCAGCAGCTTGGAGGACGGCACGCCCTTCGCCTTGAGCTTGGCGATCGCGTCCGCGGAGTTGAAGCCCGCGGTCGGGATGCCGGAGTACGAGGTGAGCGGCGAGTGCGGGGCGGTCGGACCGGTGGTGGCCCAGGCGCCGAAGTAGTCGTACGTCATCACGTTGTACCAGTCGAGGTACTGCGCGGCGCCGCCGTAGTCGGCCGCGTCGATCTTGCCGCCGGACGAGCCGTCGGCGGTGATCGCCGCGGTGACGAGGTAGTTCGGACCGAACTCGGTGCGCAGCGCCGAGGCCAGGTTCTTGAACGCGGCCGGGCCGGAGGTGTCGCAGGTCAGACCGCAGGCGTTCGGGTACTCCCAGTCGATGTCGATGCCGTCGAAGACATCGGCCCAGCGCGGGTCCTCCACGACGGCCTTGCAGGACTTGGCGAACGCCGCGGCGTTCTGCGCGGCCTGGCCGAAGCCGCCGGAGTAGGTCCAGCCGCCGAAGGAGTACAGGACCTTGATGTGCGGGTACTTCGCCTTCAGCTTGCGCAGCTGGTTGAAGTTGCCGCGCAGCGGCTGGTCCCAGGTGTCGGCGACGCCGTCGACGGACTGGTCGGCGGTGTACGCCTTGTCGGTGGCGGCGAAGGAGTCGTCGAGGACGCACTGCCCGTTCTTGACGTTGCCGAACGAGTAGTTGATGTGCGTGATCTTCGAGGCCGATCCGGAGGTCACCAGGTTCTTGACGTGGTAGTTCCGGCCGTAGATGCCCCACTCGGTGAAGTAGCCGAGGTTGACCTTGCCGCCGGGCGGCGGGTCGGTGGGCGTGGTGGAGCCGCCGG
Source organism: Streptomyces sp. UH6 (assembly GCF_013421635.1). NCBI lineage: Bacteria > Bacillati > Actinomycetota > Actinomycetes > Kitasatosporales > Streptomycetaceae > Streptomyces > Streptomyces sp. UH6. The sequence goes on from NZ_JACADT010000816.1 coordinate 1,210, forward strand.
TGGTGCGGACCGCGACGGAGGCGCTGACCGGGCCGGTCTGGTCGGCGGTGTCACGCGCCTGGACCGCGTAGGAGTAGTCGGTGCCCGCGCTCAGACCCGAGTCGGTGTACGAGGTGCCGGTGACGGTGGCGACCTTCACGCCGCCGCGGAGCACGTCGTAGTTCTTCACGCCCTTGTCGTCGGTGGCGGCGCTCCAGGCGAGCCGGACCGAGGTGTCGGTGACGTTGGAGGCGGTCGGCTTGCCGGGGGCGGACGGGGCGCTGTCGCCGGGTACGGGGGTCCCGCCGTCGCAGGAGCCGCCGTTGATCTTGCAGCCGGTGGGGGAGCCGGTGCCCGAGCCGTTGAAGCCGAAGGAGATGGAGGCGCCCGGGGCGAGGCTTCCGTTCCAGGACAGGTTCTTGCCCGTCCAGTGGTCACCGGAGTTGGTGACGGTGGCGTCCCAGGCGGAGGTCACCTTGGTGCCGGAGGGGAAGTCCCACTCGACGGTCCAGGAGGAGAGGGCCGTGGTGCCGGTGTTCTTGACGGTCCACTTGCCTTCGAAGCCGGTGCCCCAGTCCTGGGTCTTGGCGTAGGTGGCGGTGACCGAGGTGGCCGCCTGGGCGGGCGTGGCGAGCCCGACCAGTCCGGCGACGGGAAGGACGAGCGTGGCGACTGCCGCCGTCACTCGTTGTCTGAAGCGCATCTGCGCCTCCTCGGGGGTGAGGGTGAGGGGGGGTGCTGCGACTGCGACTACCAGGTACCTTGACGGGTCCATGACGCCGTTCAAGTGCGGTCAGCGTAGAAAGGTCTGGACCACCGGTCAATAGGTCTGGACCAATGCAGGTTTCTTGTTTAAAGCAGGGACCGGCGCCGAGGCGGTCGCCGCCCTCAGATCCCCAACTCCTGCGCGAGCACCGCGGCTTGGACGCGACTGCGCAGATCGAGCTTGCCGAGCAGGCGGCTGACGTGCGTCTTCACCGTGGCCTCCGCCATCTCCAGGCGGGTGGCGATCTGCGCGTTGGACAGCCCCTCGCCGAGGCAGGAGAGCACCTCGCGCTCCCGGGGCGTCAGGGTGTCCAGCGCCGCCGTGTCCGGCCCGCCCCCGCGGGGCGGGCGTCCCGGCGCGCCGGCGGCGAACGCCGCGATCAGCCGCCGGGTGACGGCCGGGGCGATCAGCCCCTCGCCGCGGGCCACCGTCCGCACCCCCTCGATCAGTTCGGCCGCCTCGGCGCTCTTCAGCAGGAAGCCGGCCGCACCCGCGCGCAGCGTGCCGAAGACGTACTCGTCCAGGTCGAAGGTGGTCAGCACCAGCACGTCGGCCAGCTGCTCGGCGGCGATCCGCCGGGTGGCGCCCACCCCGTCGAGCAGCGGCATCCGCACGTCCATGAGGACG
>NZ_JACADT010000817.1:0-2573 GCF_013421635.1 Streptomyces sp. UH6
GCACCGGCCCCTCGCCCGCGTCCCACCCCAGCTCGCACGACGCGCCGAGCACCACCTCGGCGTCCGACCCGGCCCACCCGGCAGGTCCCGTGGCCGGTTCCGCCGGTTCCGCCGGCTCTGCCGAAGAAGAGGAGGGGGAGTGATGAGCGTGGCGACCGGCGAACTCAACGAGACGAGCCCGGACAAGCTGCTCGCTCCCGTGCTGTCGGCGTTCTGGGACGAGGACCGTTCCTGGACCCTGGACGTCTACCGGCGGCACGAGGGCTACCAAGGGCTGCGCAAGGCGCTGGCCATGACGCCCGACGAGGTCATCGCCTACGTCAAGGACTCCGGCCTGCGCGGCCGCGGCGGCGCGGGCTTCCCCACCGGGATGAAGTGGCAGTTCATCCCCCAGGGCGACGGCAAGCCGCACTACCTCGTCGTCAACGCCGACGAGTCGGAGCCCGGCACCTGCAAGGACATCCCCCTCCTCTACGCCAACCCGCACTCCCTCATCGAGGGAATGATCATCGCCTGCTACGCGATCCGCTCCTCGCACGCCTTCATCTACCTGCGCGGCGAGGTCGTCCCCGTGCTGCGGCGCCTGCACTCCGCCGTGCGCGAGGCCTACGCGGCCGGCTACCTCGGCAAGGACGCGCTGGGCAGCGGCCTCGACCTCGACATCACCGTGCACGCGGGCGCGGGCGCGTACATCTGCGGCGAGGAGACCGCCCTCCTCGACTCGCTGGAGGGACGCCGCGGCCAGCCCAGGCTGCGCCCGCCCTTCCCCGCGGTCGCCGGCCTCTACGCGTGCCCCACCGTGGTGAACAACGTGGAGTCGATCGCCTCGGTTCCCGCGATCATGCACCACGGCAAGGAGTGGTTCCGCTCCATGGGCAGCGAGAAGTCCCCGGGCTTCACGCTGTACTCGCTCAGCGGCCACGTCGCCAACCCCGGCCAGTTCGAGGCCCCGCTCGGCATCACGCTGCGCCAGCTGCTCGAGATGAGCGGCGGCATGCGGGCGGGTCACCGCCTGAAGTTCTGGACGCCCGGCGGCTCGTCCACCCCGATGTTCACCGACGAGCACCTCGACGTCCCGCTGGACTACGAGGGGGTCGGCGAGGCCGGCTCCATGCTCGGCACCAAGGCACTTCAGTGCTTCGACGAGACCACCTGCGTGGTCCGCGCGGTCACCCGGTGGACCGAGTTCTACGCGCACGAGTCCTGCGGCAAGTGCACCCCCTGCCGCGAGGGCACCTACTGGCTGGTCCAGCTGCTGCGCGACATCGAGGCCGGCAAGGGCGTCATGGCCGACCTCGACAAGCTCAACGACATCGCCGACAACATCAACGGCAAGTCGTTCTGCGCCCTCGGCGACGGCGCCGCCTCGCCGATCTTCTCCTCCCTCAAGTACTTCCGCGACGAGTACGAGGAGCACATCAGGGGACGCGGCTGCCCCTTCGACCCGGCGAAGTCCACCCTCTGGGCGGACAAGCACCAGGAGGTGAACGCATGACCGCGCCGACCAGCGCTCCCTCCGGCGGCGGACCGGGAGCCGGGGCCGTGCCCCCGGAGGACCTCGTCACGCTGACCATCGACGGTGCGGAGATCAGCGTGCCCAAGGGCACCCTGGTCATCCGGGCCGCCGAGGAGCTCGGCATCGAGATCCCCCGGTTCTGCGACCACCCGCTCCTCGACCCGGCCGGCGCCTGCCGCCAGTGCATCGTCGAGGTGGAGGGCCAGCGCAAGCCGATGGCCTCCTGCACCATCACCTGCACCGACGGCATGGTGGTGAAGACGCAGCTGACCTCCCCGGTCGCCGAGAAGGCGCAGAAGGGGGTCATGGAGCTGCTGCTCATCAACCACCCCCTGGACTGCCCGGTCTGCGACAAGGGCGGCGAGTGCCCGCTGCAGAACCAGGCGGTGTCGCACGGCAACGCCGAGTCCCGCTTCGAGGGACACAAGCGCACCTACGAGAAGCCGGTCCCCATCTCCACCCAAGTGCTGCTGGACCGCGAACGCTGCGTGCTCTGCGCCCGCTGCACCCGCTTCTCGAACCAGGTCGCGGGCGACCCGATGATCGAACTGGTCGAGCGCGGCGCGCTCCAGCAGGTCGGCACCGGCGAGGGCGACCCGTTCGAGTCGTACTTCTCCGGCAACACCATCCAGATCTGCCCGGTCGGCGCGCTCACCTCGGCCGCCTACCGGTTCCGCGCCCGCCCGTTCGACCTGATCTCCAGCCCCTCGGTCTGCGAGCACTGCGCCGGCGGCTGCGCCACCCGCACCGACCACCGGCGCGGCAAGGTGATGCGCCGACTGGCCGCCGACGACCCGCAGGTCAACGAGGAGTGGATCTGCGACAAGGGCCGCTTCGCCTTCCGCTACGCCCAGCAGCGTGACCGTCTGGCCTCGCCGCTGGTGCGCAACGCCGAGGGCGTGCTGGAGCCGGCGTCCTGGCCGGAGGCGCTGGAGGCCGCGGCCCGCGGGCTGAACGCCGCGCGCGGCCGGGCCGGCGTGCTCACCGGCGGCCGGCTCACCGTCGAGGACGCCTACGCGTACAGCAAGTTCGCCCGGATCGCCCTGGACACCAACGA
>NZ_JACADT010000818.1:0-2573 GCF_013421635.1 Streptomyces sp. UH6
CCACGCCAGGGGGTGTGGAAGACGGGGCGGGCGCCGGCCAGGTCGCCGCAGACGGTGGTGCGCCGGTCGACCTGGACGACGACGGTGTAGCTGCCGGGCCAGGCGGTGAGGTGGCGCAGCGCGCCGCCGCGGGCCGCGAAGAGGCCGGCGAGCAGCTGGTCGTCGGAGGCCCCGCAGAGGCCCACCACGGCGATCCGGGCGCGCTCGTCGGCGACCAGGACACGGGTCTCGTCGGGCCGCCAGTCACCCACCGCCCACAGCGGGTCGGGGCCGCCCCACAGCAACTGGGCTCCGACCGGCTCGGGGTTGTCGTCCTCGAACTCGTCGGCGTATCCGCCGGGTTCGCCGTACTCCCCGAAGAGGTCGGCGCCGGGCGGCCGTTGGCCTGCGGCGGCGCTGCTCCATCCCACCAACCACCGCATCGACGCCTCCACAGGCTGTGGACAACCAGTGCACGAGCGAACCCGTGCTCCATGCTGCCACGAAGGGAGTGTCACGGAGGCATGCCGACGCGCCCTCCGTACGCGCCGCAAGGCCGCTCCCGCGGGGGGCGTGCCGGCGGGGCGACTTGAATGCGCCCCCGGGCGCGCCCCACGGACCACCGGATGCGCCCTCTATCCCCTGGCGAGGGCGGTGGTTCGGCCTGTCGGCGAAGGGCATATTTTCAGCCAATTACGCGGTACGTGTGCGGATTGAGGAGGCTCGCGCACACTCTCCGTACATACCGGGAGTTACGCACGGTCCGGGAGGCGGGCTGCGCCTCCCGGACCGGTCCGCCGCCCGCGGGGATGTGGCGGCGGTGTCCCCCAGCCCGCTGGATCCAGTACAGCGGGCCGACCCACGCAGCACCCATGGAACAGCCCGCCCCGCCGCCGATGGAGAGCGCACGGCCGGGCGCACGGCCACACAACGGGAGCACGTGGACACGTTCCGTACTCCCGCACGGGCAGCAATCTCGCCATACGGAAGTATGCCCCTTAACGCATGGGATTCGGAGAACTACGCTGGGTTTACGAATGCCGCGGGTTTATGCCAGCGGTGGCAGCCGTCTCTGCCGAGGGGGGACCCATGTCCAGGGAGCAACGCGGGCCGAACGAGAAGCTCGGCGCCGTTCTCGCCCTCGCGGGAATCAGCAACGCGGGGCTGGCGCGGCGGGTGAACGACCTGGGGGCGCAGCGCGGCCTGACGCTTCGCTACGACAAGACGTCCGTGGCGCGCTGGGTCTCCAAGGGGATGGTGCCGCAGGGCGCCGCTCCCCATCTGATCGCCGCGGCCATCGGCCAGAAGCTGGGCCGGCCGGTTCCTCTCCACGAGATCGGGCTGGCGGACGCCGACCCGACGCCCGAGGTGGGTCTCGCCTTCCCGCGCGACGTCGGGCAGGCGGTGAAGTCGGCCACCGAGCTCTACCGGCTCGACCTGGCCGGCCGCCGGGCGGGCTCCGGCGGCATCTGGCAGTCCCTCGCGGGCTCCTTCGCCGTGTCCGCCTACGCCACCCCCGCGTCGCGCTGGCTGATATCCCCGGCCGACACCTCGGTGGCGCGCGAGGCGGGGGCCGCGGAAGGCTCCGGGGCGCCGCTCAAGGTCGGGCACAGCGACGTCCGCAAGCTGCGCGAGGCCGCCGAGGACGCGCGGCGCTGGGACTCCAAGTACGGCGGCGGCGACTGGCGGTCCTCGATGGTCCCCGAGTGCCTGCGGGTCGAGGCGGCGCCGCTGCTGCTCGGCTCCTACTCCGACGACGTCGGGCGCGCCCTCTTCGGCGCGAGCGCCGAGCTGACCCGGCTGGCGGGCTGGATGGCCTTCGACACCGGCCAGCAGGAAGCCGCACAGCGCTACTACATCCAGGCCCTGCGGCTGGCCCGCGCGGCCGCGGACGTGCCGCTGGGCGGCTACGTGCTGGCGTCCATGTCCCTCCAGGCCACCTACCGGGGATTCGGCGACGAGGGCGTCGACCTCGCGCAGGCCGCCGTGGAGCGCAACCGGGGCCTGGCGACGGCCCGCACCATGAGCTTCTTCCGCCTGGTCGAGGCGCGCGCCCACGCCAGGGCGGGCGACGCGGCCGCCGCCGGGGCCGCGCTCAAGGCGTCCGAGAGCTGGCTGGAGCGTTCCCGCGAGGGCGACAACGACCCGAGCTGGCTCGGGTTCTACGGCTACGACCGGTTCTGCGCCGACGCGGCCGAGTGCTACCGGGACCTCAAGGCGCCCGGGCAGGTGCGTCGGTTCACCGAGCAGGCGCTGTCCAAGCCCACGGAGGAGTTCGTCCGCTCGCACGGGCTGCGGCTGGTGGTCTCGGCGGTGGCGGAGCTCGAGTCCGGGAACCTCGACGCGGCGTGCGAGCAGGGGGTGCGCGCGGTGGAGGTCGCCGGGCGGATCTCCTCCGCCCGCACGACCGAGTACGTCAAGGACCTGCTGACCCGGCTCGAGCCGTACGGCGACGAGCCGAGGGTGGTCGAGTTACGCGAGCGGGCCCGCCCCCTCCTCGGCACCCCGGCCTGACCCGGGGGCCCGGTTCCCCGCGGCAGGAGCCGGGCCATGCCCCACCGCCGGAGCCGGGCACGCCGGATCGAGGGGGCACG
>NZ_JACADT010000819.1:0-2571 GCF_013421635.1 Streptomyces sp. UH6
GTTCGCCGGTCCGAGGACGGGACGGAGCGGGTACAGCAGCGAAATTCGGCTGACGCGTGCCCGCCGGCCGCCCTACGGTCACACCATGAACACCGTCACCATCACCCTCGCCGACCGGCAGCTCCGTGAGCTGGCCGAGCGGGCGGACGCCGAAGGCCGGGAGCCCGAGGGGTTCGCCGCGGAAGCCGTGGCGGCCGTGCTCCGGCAGCGGGCCGCGGAGGTCCGGCAGGCGGGGGCGGCGTACGCCGAGGCCCACGCCGAGCTGCTGCGCAGGCTGGGGGAGTAGCGGTGCGGCACCTCACCGTGGAGGACGTCCTGGCGCTCGCCGCGCTCGGCTGTGGCGGCCAGGAGATCGCCGTCCGGGACGACAACCTGCTCGCCTCCGCCGTGCAGCGGCCCCGGTCACGGATGTTCGGGACGGAGGCGTACCCGGGGCTCTGGGAGAAGGCCGCCGCACTGCTGCACGGACTGGCGCGCAACCATCCCCTGGTCGACGGCAACAAGCGCCAGGCGTGGATGGCCACCGCCGTGTTCCTGCACCTCAACGGCGCGCCGATGCTCCACGCCGACCAGGACGCCGCGTACACGCTGGTCGTCGCGGTGGCCTCCGGGGAGGTCGCTGACGTCGAGGTGATCGCCTCGCGGCTGCGCGAGCTGGCCGGCGCGGTGTGAGGTCGGTCCCATCGGGGGTGGGCGCGGTGTGGTAGCGGCAGGGAGGCGGCCGGGCCACCGATAAGGTTGCTCGGTCGTCCTCGCGTAACCGATCCCCCGAACCGGAGACCGTGACTACTTCCGCCGGATACAGCGTCCCCTCCCCCTCCACGCACCTGTCGCCAGCGTTCCCGGGCCGCGCCCCCTGGGGCACCGCCGGCAAGCTGCGCGCCTGGCAGCAGGGGGCCATGCAGAAGTACCTGGAGGAGCAGCCCCGCGACTTCCTCGCGGTGGCCACCCCCGGCGCCGGCAAGACGACCTTCGCCCTCACCCTGGCGTCCTGGCTGCTCCACCACCACGTGGTCCAGCAGGTCACCGTGGTGGCGCCCACCGAGCACCTGAAGAAGCAGTGGGCGGAGGCCGCCGCCCGGATAGGCATCAAGCTCGACCCCGAGTACAGCGCGGGCCCGCTCGGCCGGGAGTACGACGGCGTCGCCGTCACCTACGCCGGCATCGGCGTGCGCCCCATGCTGCACCGCAACCGCGTCGAGCAGCGCAAGACCCTGGTGATCCTCGACGAGATCCACCACGCCGGCGACTCCAAGTCCTGGGGCGAGGCATGCCTGGAGGCGTTCGAGCCGGCCACCCGGCGGCTCGCGCTCACCGGTACGCCGTTCCGGTCGGACACCAACCCGATCCCCTTCGTCACCTACGAGGAGGGCAACGACGGGATCCGCCGCTCCTCCGCCGACTACACCTACGGCTACGGCTCGGCCCTCGGCGACGGCGTCGTCCGTCCGGTGATCTTCCTGTCGTACAGCGGCAACATGCGCTGGCGCACCAAGGCGGGCGACGAGATCGCCGCCCGTCTCGGCGAGCCGATGACCAAGGACGCGGTCAGCCAGGCGTGGCGGACCGCCCTCGACCCCAAGGGCGAGTGGATGCCCGCGGTGCTGCGCGCCGCCGACCAGCGGCTCACCGAGGTCCGCAAGGGCATCCCCGACGCGGGCGCCCTGGTGATCGCCTCCGACCAGGAGTCGGCCCGCGCCTACGCCAAGCTGATCCGCGACATCACCGGGGAGAAGGCCACCCTGGTCCTCTCCGACGACACCGGCGCGTCCAAGCGGATCGACGAGTTCAGCCAGAGCGAGGAACGGTGGATGGTCGCCGTCCGCATGGTGTCCGAGGGTGTCGACGTCCCGCGCCTGGCGGTCGGCGTGTACGCCACCACCATCTCCACGCCGCTGTTCTTCGCCCAGGCCGTCGGCCGCTTCGTGCGGTCGCGGCGCCGGGGCGAGACCGCCTCCGTCTTCCTGCCGACCGTGCCGGACCTGCTGACCTTCGCCAACGAGATGGAGGTGGAACGGGACCACGCCCTCGACCGGCCGAAGAAGCACGGCGAGGAGGACCCGTACGCCGAGTCCGAGAAGGAGATGGCGGAGGCCAACAAGGAGCAGGACGAGGACACCGGCGAGCAGGACATGCTGCCCTTCGAGGCGCTGGAGTCCGACGCGGTCTTCGACCGGGTCCTCTACGACGGCGCCGAGTTCGGCATGCAGGCCCACCCGGGCAGCGAGGAGGAGCAGGACTACCTCGGCATCCCGGGGCTGCTGGAGCCCGACCAGGTCCAGCTGCTGCTCCAGAAGCGGCAGCAGCGGCAGATCGCGCACAGCCGGCGCAAGCCCTCCGAGGAGGCCGACCTGCTGGAGCTGCCGGCGGACCGGCGGCCGGTGGTGAGCCACAAGGAGATGATGGAGATGCGGCGGCAGCTCAACAATCTCGTCGGCGCGTACGTCCACCAGAGCGGGAAGCCGCACGGGGTGATCCACACGGAGCTGCGCCGGGTCTGCGGCGGGCCGCCGGCCGCCGAGGCCACCGCCGGTCAGCTGCAGGCGCGCATCGCCAAGGTCCAGGAGTGGG
>NZ_JACADT010000082.1:0-11560 GCF_013421635.1 Streptomyces sp. UH6
CGGGGAACTTCTCCTGCCACGGCCCCAGGACCTCGGACAGCGCACGCGGCACCCGCGCGGCCGTCCCGTCCCGCGGCTCGGGCAGGATGTCGCCGCGGTCGGAGCGCGGCAGCGTCCAGCCGTGGACGACCCGCAGGACCGCCGCTCTCCGCGAGGCCGCCTCGAAGGCGAACGCGATCAGTGCGTCACCGGGCTTGCTCAGGTCCAGCCCCAGGACGACGTCCCGGCGGCCGGCGGCGAGGGACCCACCGGTCGCCGGGCTCCCCTCGGTCGCCGGGTTCGCCGGCGGCTGCTTCTCCTCGGCGTCACCGGACCGCACCAGGACGACCGGCAGTTCGCTCCGCGCCAGAACCGCGAGGGAGACGGAGCCGAGCAGGAAGCCGGCGAGCCGGCCGAGCCCGCGGGAACCCAGCACCAGCAGCTCGGCCTCCTCACCGGCCTCCACCAGGGCCGTGACGGGCTGACCGGGCAGCTCTCCCGTGTCGATCCGCAGGGAGGGGTGGCGGCCGGCCAGACGGGCCCGTGTCCTGTCCAGGAGGGCGCGGGCGTACTCGCGGCGCACCCCGTCCGGCGGCATCGGCGCCTCCGGCCCGGTCCCGGACGCCAACGTGGGCGTCCGCAGGACCGAGGCGTGCACCAGACGCAGGGGCCGGTCACGCAGCAGTGCTTCACGGGCGGCCCAGCCGGCGGCGGCCAGACTCTCCGGCGAACCGTCCAGGCCGACGGTGAGGGGGCGGGTCATGGGGACCTCCTTCGGACACCTCCAGCCTCCGCCCGCCCTCCTGCTCCGGGCAGAGGCCACTGGTCCCCGCCCGGCGGCCGATGGACCCTCGCCCACCGCCGGGCGTCCCGTCCGGCCCGTGTCCATGCCCGCCCAGTCCTCCTGGAGCCCAAGAGTTCCTGAGCCCGAGGCCCTTTCACACGGCGAGCCACACCCCGCACGCCGCCGTGGCCACGGTGCACAGGGACACCCCCGCAGCCACGGGGAGCGTGAGGGGCCGGAGGCGGGGTCCGCGTGCACGCGCTTCCTGGATCTCCCTGACCCGGGCGTGCGCCAGAGCCGTGAACACCAGCCACAGTGCGCAGCAGGCCGCGCCCACGGCCATCGCCCCGGTCGAAGGCGCGTCCCGCAGGGCCGCCCTGACGGCCAGTACGGCGACGACCGCGGCCGAGAGGGTCGTACGTCGCCATGCCAGCCGTGTCCGCTCGGCCTGGAGCCCCGGATCCCGTTCCGGCGCCGACGGCGGCTGTGCGGTGGCCTCGTTCATCCGGCCGGTCCGAGAACCACGACGACCACCATGACCAGTGCGACCAGCGCCACCACCAGGCCGAGCAGCGCGGGGAAGCGCGTCGGGGGCAGGTCCTCCCCGCGGCGCATCGCGAGTTCGCACCGCACCCAGCGGTCGACCGCGCGCACGGCGCACACCGCGCCCACCGCGAGCAGCGCGCAGGCCAGCCCGACCCGCCAGCCCCAGCGGAGGCCGGGCAGGAACTGGTCCACCGCGAACCCTCCGCCGACCAGGGCCAGCGCGGTGCGCAACCAGGCCAGGAAGGTCCTCTCGTTCGCCAGCGAGAAGCGGTAGTCCGGAGTGTCGCCTTCCTCGCCGATGTGCTGCGGCGCGAACCAGAGACGCAGGGTCCGGATGATTCCGATCATGCCCGGGACCCTACCGGCCGTCCCGTCCGACGGGTCGCCGCACCTGCTGACGTGCGCGGGAAGTACCTGCCGGTGCGTCAGGACGGCCGCGGCCGCCGACGGTGTCGGCGGCAGCGGCCGGCCCGTCCGGGCGGGCGGGCGGTCGTCAGCAGTAGAGGTTGCCGCCGGTCGGGGTCCCGAGGATCTGCGTGAACCGCTGGTAGTTGTTCACACGGCTCTGCACCTGCGCCGGGTTCCTGCCGTCGCACTCCAGGGAGCCGTTGATGCTGCGTATGGTCTGGCCGAAGCCCGCGCTGTTCACCATGGCGTTGTGCGGGGTCATGCTGCCGGGGCCGGTCTGGGTGTTCCAGTACCACAGCGCCGTCTTCCAGGCGACGGCCGAGTCGTTCTGCACCAGCCAGGGGTTGTTGAGGAGATCGATGCCGAGCGCGTCGCCCGCCGCCTTGTAGTTGAAGTTCCAGCTCAGCTGGATCGGGCCGCGGCCGTAGTAGGCGGACTGCCCGGCCGGACAGCCGTAGGGCCGGCTCCAGTCGCAGTAGTGCGCGTAGTTGGCGGTGTTCTGCTCCACCACGTGGACCAGCCCGCCGGTCTCGTGGCTGACGTTGGCGAGGAAGGCAGCGGCCTCCTGCTTCTTCACCGTGTCGCTGCCGGTGTTGGCGAAGCCGGGGTAGGCGCTCAGCGCGGCGGTGAGGCCGCTGTAGCTGTAGAAGGAGTTCCGGTTGGGGAACATCTGGTTGAACTGCGCCTCCGTCACGACGAAGCGCGTGCTGGGCGTGCCGGGCCCGTTGTCGCAGGCGTACGGCTCCCAGTACCAGGTGCTGATGATCGGGTCGTAGCCCGGGTTGGCGTGCTCGGCGATGTACGCCTTTCCGTCGGTGTAGCGGACGATGTCACCGGCGTTGTACGCCTTGCCGGCCACCCAGTTCGGGTAGGTGGAGCACGCCGCGGCGGCGGCGTTCGTGGCCGGGAGCATCACCGGGGCGGCGCCGGCGAGCGCGAGGACGGTCAGGACCGCGGAGACAGAACGTCGTGGCACGAGATCAACTCCTATGCGCGGCACGGCCGCGTCCTGGGGCGGGACGCAACGGCCCGCACGGCGTGCGCCGGTGGACCGGACACGGCGTGGGGGCGGCCGTGGTGGGGGTGTGGAGCCACACTCAACCGCTTTGGTCTGTACCAGTCAAGGAGGGAGACCGGTCAGGTATAGACCAATAAAGGTCAGGGGCGGGGCCGGAGCACCTCCAGGGCTCCGGTCTCGGTGTCGTAGCTGCGCAAGGTGACGAGCCGGGCCGACAGCGGCGGCACCGGCAGCAGCTCCTGGACGCGCCGGTCGGCGAAGGCCCCGGGCCGCCGGCTCCGGCCGAGGGTGACGTGCGGGCTCCACCGCCCTGGCGCGTGCAGGGGGTTGAGGGCCTGGTGGGGGCTGTCCGCGGTCACCGCCTCCCACGCCCGGCGGTGCAGGCCGGTCAGCGCGGCGTCACGGTCCAGCGCCCAGGCCAGCACCGAGGTGGGTCGCTCGAACCGGACCACGCCGGTGAACCGCACCGGCAGCGGCAGGGCCGCGGCCACCGCGGCGAGCTCCCAGCGGATCGGGGCGGTCAGCTCCGGGCAGGCGGCCAGGGTGAGGTGCGGACTGTTGGTCGGTGAGCGATGACGTGCCTGACTGGGCAGCCCCGCGTCCGCGAGCCGCCGCCAGGCCTCCCGGACCGCCAGGTCCGCCGCCTCGTCCAACAGGAGCTCGACCGTGCGCACCTGCGCAGCGTACCCGCGGGGCCGAGAGGCCCCGCGGGCAGGTCAGCCCCGACGGCAGGTCAGGGCAGGGTCCATCGCTGGTTGCTGTTGGCGTGGCAGGTCCACAGGTGGACCGCGGTGCCGTCGTTCCAGGTGCCGCCGGACGCGTCCAGGCACTTGCCCGAGGCGGGGTTGCGGACCGTCCCGTCGGACTGCCCCGACCACACCTGCGCACCCGTGCCGTTGCACGTCCACAGCTGGATCCGCGTCCCGTCGGCACTTCCCGCACCCGACACGTCCAGGCACTTGCCCAACGCCCGCACCGTGCCGTCACCAGGCAGCGTCCACCGCTGCGCGGCGGTGCCGTTGCACGTCCAGATCTGCACCTTCGTGCCGTCCGCCGACTGCCCGCCGTCCACGTCCAGGCACATGCCGTTGACGCCCTTCACCTCACCCGAACGGGGGCCGGGTTCCTGGCCTCCGCCGCCTCGCTTGACACGGATGTTGCGGAAGGACACCTCGTCGCCCTCCCCGTGGTTCTGGATGCCGATGTGTCCCTGCCGCAGGCTCCGCGCCGGGTCCGTGTTGGTGAAGTCGTTGATCTTCCGGCCGTTGAGGAAGATCTCCAGGCGCTCGCCGGTCACCCGCAGTTCGTAGGTGTTCCACTCCCCCGGCGGGTTCAGCGCGGCGTCCCGTGCGGCGATGTCCGCGGAACGGAAACCGTAGACGGCGCCGGTGGTGCGGTCGGCCGCGTCGGTGGCGTCGATCTGGATCTCGTAGCCGTTGTCCACCGCCGTCCAGGGGTCGCCGGAGGCGGGGAAGCCGAGGAAGACGCCGGAGTTGTCGTCCCCGGCCGTTCTCCAGTCGAGCTTGAGGGAGTGGTCCCCGCTGAACTCCTCGGCCGCGTACCAGTACAGCCCCATCCCCCCGGTGGAGGTGAGGGTGCCGTCCGCGAGGGTGAAGCCGCCGGGGCCGGCCTGGCTCCAGCCGGCGGTGGAGGAACCGTCGAACAGGGGCGTGTAGCCGGTTTCCGGCCGGCAGTCGGCGTCCGTCATCCCGGCCGCCCAGCGGATGCCGCCGAGCAGGTGCCGCCGGAAGGCGGTCTCGGAGTAGGACTCGTCGGTGTGGCCGCCGCCGGTGTAGAAGGCACGGCCGCCCCGGTAGTCCTTGCACCAGGCGATCGGGTGGTCGCCGGACATGCTTCCGCCCGAGTAGCTGGACTCGTCGAGGGAGGCCAGGACGCGGGCGGTGGTGCGCGGGTTGGAGCGGTAGTCGTACCACTCGTCGGTGCGCTGCCAGGTGCTGCCCAGGTGGGCCGTGGCGTCGTGGGCGCGGTCCTCCACCTCGACGGTGGCGGACTGGACAGCCGGGTGGGAGCGGAAGAGCGCGCCGGCCAGGCCCTCGTAGAAGGGCCAGTCGTACTCGGTGTCGGCCGCGGCGTGGATGCCGACGTAACCGCCGCCGCCCTGGATGTACTGCTCGAAGGCCGTCTGCTGGGCGGCGTTCAGCACGTCACCGGTCGTGGAGAGGAAGACGACCGCCTTGTACCGGCCGAGGTTGCCGGGGGTGAAGGCCTGGGCGTCCTCGGTGGCGTCCACGGTGAAGCTGTTGGCGGCGCCCAGGGCCCGCAGGGCCGCGATGCCGTCGTCGATCGAGGAGTGACGGAAGCCCGCGGTCCTGGAGAAGACCAGGACCTCGTACGCCGGGTCGGCGGCCGCGGACACCGTCGCCGCGTCGGCGGCCGCGGATGCCTTGGCCGGGTCGGCGTCCGCGCGTGGGCCCGCGGCGTCGGAACGGGGCACTGCGAGGGGACGGCCCGCCTCGGCCGGCTGTGCGGTCGCCTGGGGTGCCAGGCAGAGGACGGCGGCGGTGAACAGGCCGAGGGCGGCCTTGGGAATGGTGCGCATGGTCGGTTCCTCCCTTCCGGAGCGGTTCAGGGCAGGGTCCATTTCTGGTTGCTGTTGGCGTGACAGGTCCACAGGTGGACCGCGGTGCCGTCGTTCCAGGTACCGCCCGACGCGTCCAGGCACTTGCCCGAGGCGGGGTTGCGGACCGTCCCGTCGGACTGCCCCGACCACACCTGCGCACCCGTGCCGTTGCACGTCCACAGCTGGATCCGCGTCCCGTCGGCACTCCCCGCACCCGACACGTCCAGGCACTTGCCCAACGCCCGCGCCGTGCCGTCACCGGGCAGCGTCCACCGCTGCGCGGCGGTGCCGTTGCACGTCCAGATCTGCACCCTCGTGCCGTCCGCCGACTGCCCGCCGTCCACGTCCAGGCACATGCCGTTGACGCCCTTCACCTCACCCGAACGGGCCGGGTCGCCGGAGGTGGTGAAGGAGAACTCGTCCACGTCGAACAGGGAGCCGCTGCCGCCCTTGAAGACGAGGTGGAGGGCGGTGGTGCCGGAGGGCTGGTTGCTCAGGCCTGCCGTGACGTCCTGGAAGGTCTCCCAGCCGCCCGTCACCGGCACGGTGGCGGTGCCGAGCAGGGTGCCCGTGGGGGATCCCGCCCGTACCTCGATGGTGCCGCCGGCGCCCGCGGAGGAGACGCGTGCGGAGAACCGGGTGGTGTTGCCGAGGGCGTAGGGCCGGAAGGAGATCCAGTCCCCGTTCTCGATGTGGCCGACGGTCCTGCCGCCGTGGGCGGGCGTGTGGTTGACGACCTGGACGCCGGCGGAGTCGGAGTAGTGCTCGGCCTGCCGGTGGGAGGGCTGGGTGATGTGCTGGTCGTGGGTGGTCAGCGCGGGCTGCCCCCCGGCTCCCTTGTCGGTGTACTCGGCGTCGACGACGCCGAAGATGTTGGCGTTGGGGTCGTGTTCGCCGTCGGCGAGGGTCTGGAGCCTCCCCTCGCATCCCGTGGTCGAGGTCTGCGGATGGCCGTGGCTGTCGTGTCCGACGACGAAGGTGACCTTCACCCTCGAGCAGTCGACCGTGCCGTCCTCGGGATCGGTCACCGTCACCTTGTAGGGGATGGCGTCACCGAAGTCGTGGACGCTGCCGTCCGCGGGCAGGTCGAGCCTGACCGTCGGCGCGGTGTTGCCCACCGTGATCAGGACGGACGCCGTGCCGGACTTCCCGGTCGCGTCCGTCACCTTCAGCGTCGCCGTGTACTGGCCGTTGCTCCGGTAGGTGTGGGACGGGTCGGCCGCCGTGGAGGTGGTGCCGTCGCCGAAGGTCCAGGCGTGGCTCAGGGCGTCACCGTCGGGGTCGGAGGTGCCGGCGGAGGAGAACGAGACGGACAGGGGCGCCTTTCCGGAGGTGACGTCCGCCGTCGCCTGGGCCGTCGGCGCGCGGCCGCCGGTGACGTGCTCGATGCGGTACAGGGCGGAGTTGGCGTCGCCGTTGAAGTAGCCGGTGCCGTAGTCGAGTACGTACAGGGCACCGTCGGGTCCGAAGGCCATGTCCATCACCTGGGTGCCGGTCCAGGGGAAGGAGTTGATCGACTGCACGGCGCCGCCGCTGCCGGTCTCGATGCGCTTGATCCACCGGCGGCCGAACTCTCCGGCGAAGAAGTCGCCGTCCCACTCCTGGGGGAACTTGACCGCGGAGGTGGAGCCGGCGTCGTACCGGTACACCGGGCCGCCCATGGGCGACTCGGAGCCGCCGCCGAACTCCGGGACGGAGTCGCCGTTGTAGGGGATCCACGCGGGCTTGGCCGGGGGCAGGTCGGTCAGTCCGGTGTTCCTCGGCGAGTTGTTCTTCGGTGCCGCGCAGTCGAACGCGGCCCCCGAGGCGCCGGTGGCGAAGTTGTGGTCCGTGTAGGCGTCGTTCCTGCCCGTGCAGTACGGCCACCCGTAGTTGCCCGCCTCGGTGATGCGGTTGAACTCGACCTGGCCCTCCGGCCCTCTCGCCGGGTTCGCGGTGCCGGAGTCGGGACCGTAGTCGCCGAGGTGGACGATGCCCGTCGCCTTGTCGACGCTCATCCGGAACGGGTTGCGGAAGCCCATCGCGTAGATCTCCGGCCGGGTCCTTGCGGTGCCGGGCGGGAAGAGGTTGCCGCCGGGGATCGTGTACGTGCCGTCCGCGTCGACCTTGATGCGCAGGACCTTGCCGCGCAGGTCGTTGGTGTTGCCCGCGGAACGCTGAGCGTCGTAGGCCGGGTTGCGCGAGGGCCGCTCGTCGATCGGGGTGAAGCCGTCCGAGGCGAAGGGGTTGGTGTCGTCGCCGGTCGACAGGTAGAGGTTGCCCTGCGCGTCGAAGTCGATGTCGCCGCCGACGTGGCAGCAGGTGCCGCGGGAGGCGGGCACGTCGAGGATCTTCCTCTCGCCGGCGAGGTCGAGTGTTCCGTCGGTCCTGAGGACGAACCGCGACAGCCGGTTGACGCCGTCGAAGGGGGCGAAGTCCGCCGCCGAGCCGTCGGACGGGGCGTCACCGGCCGGAGTGGCGAGCCGGGGCGCGTAGTAGAGGTAGACGTACCGGTTGGACGCGAAGCCGGGGTCGACGGCGACGCCCTGCAGGCCTTCCTCGTCGTGGCTGTACACGTCCAGCTTGCCCGCCACGGACGTGGTGCCCGCGGCGTTCGTCAGCCGGAGCGTGCCGTCGCGCGAGGTGTGCAGGACCGAGCGGTCCGGCAGCACCGCGAGCGTCATGGGCTCGCCGGTCTCGGCCACGCCCTTGGCGAGCGTGATCTGCTGGAATTCCCCGGCCGCGGCTTCGGCCCCGGCCGCGGCCACGGCCTGCGGGCGGTCCTGGCCGCCCGGGCCGTCGGGCTGGGCGGCGGCCGGGGACAGGGTCAGCAGAGGGGCGAGGACACCGGCCGCCGCGGTCAGCAGCAGGCGGGCCCGTCCGGGTAAGAGCGGTCGTGTGCGCACAGAGTTCTCCCCAGGGAGGTGGGATGGCGGCAGACCCGGGAGGGCTGCCTCGAGGAGTACAGGCGCGCGCCGTCGCGCCTCGACCGGCCCGCGCTCCGCGTGACCGGTTCATTACAAGGAAGCTAGCGAGCTTTGCCCGTCCCCGGAACCCGAAGCGCACAGGATCTCGAAACTTTCTCCCGTGGCGGGACAAAGTGAATCACCGGGCCCCCGCCCGGCGGCGCGACGACTCCAGGCCGGGCCGCCGGGCACCGCCGCCGCCCCACGGCATCCCGGTCAGCCGGACGGGCGCCCCTGGGGCTGCCATTCGATCAGCAGGATGGTGGCGTCGTCGGTCAGCTTGTCGTGGTGGTGGTCGAGGATGTCGTGGATGAGCAGCCGCAGGATCTCGGCGGGGCGCTGTCCGGCGGCGGCGGAGCGGATGATGAAGTCGGTGAACCGGCCGAGGCCGAACTCGTCGCCGCCGCGGCGGGCCTCGGTGACGCCGTCCGTGTACAGCAGGACCCGGTCGCCGGGTTCCAGGGTCGTCTCGTGCACCGCGCGGGTGGCCCCGGGGCCGAGCAGGCCGCCCAGGCCCATGGGCGGCTGCGGCGGGCTGTCGAGTGCCTTGTCGAGCACGCGCTGGCCGCGGATGAGCAGGGGGGCGGGATGGCCGCAGTTGCTCCAGCGCAGTACGCCGGTGTCGGCGTCCAGCCAGCACACGACGCCGGTGCAGAACTGGTCGGGGAGCCACTGGGCGAGGGCCTCGTCGACGGACTCGACCATCTCGGCCAGGTCGGCGCGGGAGCGGCGGGCGTTGCGGCAGCACGCCAGCGCCACCGCCGT
This sequence comes from Streptomyces sp. UH6, assembly GCF_013421635.1. Lineage (NCBI taxonomy): Bacteria > Bacillati > Actinomycetota > Actinomycetes > Kitasatosporales > Streptomycetaceae > Streptomyces > Streptomyces sp. UH6. Next base: position 9,027 of record NZ_JACADT010000082.1, read on the forward strand.
GGTCAGGCCGGAGGCGAGGTTGTGCCCCATGGAGTCGAAGATCGCGGCGTGCAGGACGTTCCGGGTCAGGGAGTGGTCGAAGGCGTCCCCGCCGAGGTCGTAGGCCGGCTCCAGCACGCCGGTCGAGATCACCGAGGAGGTCCCGACGCTGCGCGGCGGGAGGAAGGCGCGCAGCATCTCGGTGTGCGCGTGCATGCTGCGGGTACGGGTGCGGGCCACGAACCAGTCGCTGTAGGTGCGCTTGGAGGTGACCACCATCGAGAGCGTGTGGGCCAGCAGCCGGCACCGGCGCAACCGCACGGCGTCCATCGTGGCCGACCGCACGCCCAGCACGCCGAGGCGCTCCGCGCCGTCGACCAGCGGCACCCACACGACCAGCTCGTTCTGTTCCTCCTCGATCCGCATGGAGACCGTGCGGTAGGCCCATCCCGCCTTGCTGTCGTCCACCGGCAGCCGGGCGTCCTGCTCGTCGAGCGGAACGAGGATCCGCTGCTGCAGGTCGACCAGGTAGATGGTCGCGCCGTTCAGCCCCATCGCCCGGGCGCAGCGGTCCACCAGCCCGGGCAGCTGGTAGGGGACGATCGCGTGGACCTCTGCGAGCATCCGTTCCAGCAACTGCTCTTCCAGGCCGAGGGCCGCCACGCGGTCGTACTCGTCCGTCACGACGTCACCTCCACTCCGTTCGTCCACTCTCACACCGTTCGTCCGTCGGGCCCACCGCCCCTGCGCAGATGGAGCAACGCCGCCCGGCGGACGCCGGGCGGCGCTAGCGACCACCGGGGTGCCGGTGCCGCCAGGTCCAGAACACCGCGCACGACAGCAGGGCCCAGCCGCCGAGCACCAGGAACGGGAACGCGTGCTGGTGCCCGCGGAAGTACACCGCCGTGTGCTGCGCGTTGACCGAGGCGCCGGGCGGCAGCCACTTGCCGATCTCCCCGAGCGGCGACGGCAGCAGCGGCCAGGACACCGCGCCGCCGGACGAGGGGTTGCCCAGCAGGACCATCAGCCCCCACGTCGGGAGCATCGCCCAGCGGCCGACCAGGGTGTTGAACATGGTGAAGACCATGCCGCTCGTGAACAGGGTGAGCGCCAGGATCAGCCACGACTCCGCGAACGGCAGGTCGAGGGCGCCGAGCAGCCAGTCCACGGTCGCCGCGATGGCGAATCCGCTGAGCAGCGCGTAGGCGAGGGTGAAGACCATGCGTTCCAGGGGGGTCAGGTCCCGTGCGTGCACGCTGAGTTGAATGGCCCCCAGGAAGCCGATGATGACGGCGGCCAGCGAGATGTAGAAGATGGCCAGCCCGCGCGGATCGCCCTCCTGGAGCGGGTTGAGGTCCCGGACGGTGACCACGACGCCCGTCCTCCTCCCCACGGCCGGCGCCGTGTCGGCCAGCACCTCGGCGACCGAGGCCCCGGACGCACCCGACAGGTCGAGGACCGCGGTCCGCCCGTCGTCGCGGATGTCGAAGATCGCGAAGACCCTCTGGTCGTCCATGGCCTGGCGGGCCCCGGCGACACTGCCGAACCGGCGCACCTTCACGGACGCGTTCAACGCCTTCTCCAGGCCGTCCAGGAAGGCCTGCCCCCGGGCCTGCTCGTACGAGCCGACCACGGCCGCGGGGATGGAGTGCGGCGTCGGATCGGCCATGGCGAAGGTGTACGAGCCGGCGAAGAGGCCGGCCGCCGCGGCCAGGATGAGCGTCAGCACGACGGCGGGGCGCAGCGGTGACTGCCGGAACTCGGACCACCGCCGGCCGAGCGTCGGCGGCTGGGCGTCGTCACCACGGAACAGGTCGGCCATGGCGAGGACATTTCCACAGATGAGGAGGAAAGTACCGAAAGCGCCACGGAGGCCGGACGGTGGCCCGGCATGCGCTCCCCGCCGCCCGTGCGGTGTGACCTGCATGGAAGCGTCCGATCCGGGCATATGGGCCGACCCGGGACTTGGAGGGAAGCATGACGATGACGGAGCAGCCGGCCGGTGCGGCGATCGAGGACGCCGCCTGCTGCGAACACGCCGCCGGTCACGGCGCGCAGCGCGGTCCCGAAGCACCGGAGGAGACTCCGCGCGAACGGGTCAACCGCCGCTGGAACGAGATCCTTCAGGAGACCCGGGTCACCCAGACCGGCGTGCAGATCCTCTTCGGCTTCCTGCTCAGCGTGGCGTTCACCCCCACCTTCAGGCAGCTGGAGACGCTGGACCGCGGCATCTACGTCGTCACCGTGGTGCTCGGCGCGGCGGCCACCGCGTCGCTCATCGCGCCCGTCGCCATCCACCGCTTCCTGTCGGGTCAGCGGATGAAGGACGAGATGGTGGAGACCGCCGGCCGCCTGATGGTGTGCGGCATGGTCCTCCTGGCGCTGACCATCGGCTGCACCCTCCTGCTGCTCCTGCGCTTCGTCCTCCCCGGAGTCCTCGCCGAAGTGCTCGTGGGCGCGGTCATGCTCTGGTTCGGCCTGTGCTGGTACGTGCTGCCACTGCGCCTGCGCCGCCGTGCCGCTCGCCGCTCCCGCACGGCCGGCGACGCGTAGGG
>NZ_JACADT010000820.1:0-2570 GCF_013421635.1 Streptomyces sp. UH6
GGACCGGCGCGCTGCTCGGCGCCGTCGCGCTCGCCGGCGGCTTCCTCGTACTGCACCTCATCAGCCCGGCCGGCATGGGCTTCGGCGACGTCAAGCTCGCCCTCGCCATCGGCGCGGCGCTCGGCTGGTACGGCTGGGGGGTGCTGCTGCTCGGCGCCTTCGCCGGCTTCCTCTCCGGCGGGCTGTACGGCCTCGGCCTGGTCCTGCTGCGCCGAGGGGGCCGCCGCACGGAGATGCCGTTCGGCCCCTTCCTGCTGGCGGGCACCTTCCTGGGCCTGCTGGCAGGAGCCTACGGCGCCTGACCTTACCGCCGCGGACGGTCCGCCCCTCTCCTGGCCAGCCAGGCCAGGCACCCGGCCCGTGCCACCACACCGAGGGCCAGTGCCACCAGGATCGCTCCCCAGTCGATGACATGGGGCAGTCCAGGGAAGAACAGGAAGAAGCCGAGCCCCGCGACGACACCGGCCACGAACGCGACGACGGAAGCCCGGCGGCGGCGGCCGTACGCCTCCGGTCCTCCGGAGCCTGTCCGGTGCTCGGACTGCTGCTCGTGCATGGGGCGCCTCACCGGGTGATGTGGTGGCACCGGCTCGCGAGCCGAGTGCCGTTGACGTGCAGGCGGGCGCAGGTCTTCCCGTAACGGGGAAGCTTCTGCGGGCTGTTGCTCCGCATCGGATCGATACGGCATTCCGTGTGGGTCCGGCCCCGCGAGGTCCGGTACACCTTGGTGTTGGTGTTGGTGTTGGCGTACGCGAAGTCGATGCGCCAGTTGCAGAAACCGGCGTTCAACGCGCCGACGAAGGCGCAGTCGACGCCGGCGTTCTGGTAGGAGATCCTTCTGCCGCCTCCCCGGACGATGTGGGTGAACATGCAGCCGGTCGGGATGTTCATCGCGATGCCTCCGACCGTGTAGGCGAAGGTCCGCACAGGCGTGGAGCCGATCGCGTTGGCGGGAGCCTGTGCGGGCGGCGCCATCGCCAGGGCGGCGGCCGACAGCAGGGTGACGGCGAAGTGGGTGATGTGTCGCATGCCTCGTTTCCCTCCGTGTTCCTCATCGATGAGCGGGACAACGGGCCACGGGCCGGGGAGTTGCCGGCGGCCCTGGGACGTCACCGGCATGAGGTACCGCCGCATCTGTGCGCTGACCAGCGGAAACGTTCACTTCGTAGGTCGACGGCCGCCGGCAGGCCCGAGGCTGCGGTGGTCCGTCCGGAGGGCTGGCGTAGGCTGAGGCGGTCCGTCCAAACCCTTGACGAAAGGGACGCATCGGTGACCGAGAAGGCCGAACTTCAGTCTGTGCTCGACCGTGCCGCCGATGGTGGGCGGATCACTCCCGAGGAGGCGGTCGCCCTCCTCCGCGACGCCCCGCTGCACGCCCTCGGCCAGGCCGCCGACGCCGTCCGCCGCCGCAAGTTCGCCGGTACCGAGCACATCGCGACGTACATCATCGAGCGCAACATCAACTACACCAACGTGTGCGTCACCGCGTGCAAGTTCTGCGCCTTCTACGCGGCCCCCAAGGACACCAAGAAGGGCTGGACCCGCGACCTCGACGACATCCTGCGCCGCTGCGCGGAGACGGTCGAGCTGGGCGGTACCCAGATCATGTTCCAGGGCGGGCACCACCCGGACTACGGCGTCGAGTACTACGAGTCGCACTTCAAGGCGATCAAGGACGCCTTCCCGCAGCTGGTCATCCACAGCCTGGGTGCCTCCGAGGTGGAGCACATGGCCCGGATCTCCGGCGTCTCCGTCGAGGAGGCCATCACCCGGATCCACCGGGCCGGACTGGACTCCTTCGCCGGCGCGGGCGCCGAGCTGCTGCCCGCGCGGCCGCGCAGGGCGATCGCCCCGCTGAAGGAGAGCGGCGAGCGCTGGCTGGAGATCATGGAGACCGCCCACGGGCTGGGCGTCGAGTCCACGACGACCATGCTGATGGGCACCGGCGAGACCAACGCGGAGCGGATCGAGCACCTGCGGATGATCCGCGACGTGCAGGACCGCACCGGCGGCTTCCGCGCCTTCATCCCGTACACGTACCAGCCGGAGAACAACCACCTGAAGGGCCGCACCCAGGCGACGCTCTTCGAGTACCTGCGGATGATCGCCGTCGCCCGGCTCTTCCTGGACAACGTCACCCACATCCAGGGTTCCTGGCTGACCACGGGCAAGGAGGCCGGGCAGCTCTCCCTGCACTACGGCGCGGACGACCTCGGCTCGATCATGCTGGAGGAGAACGTGGTCTCCTCGGCGGGCGCCCGCCACCGCTCGAACCGGCAGGAGATCATCGACCTGATCCGCGCCGCGGACCGGGTCCCCGCGCAGCGCGCGACCACCTACGAGCACCTCGTGGTGCACGACGACCCGGCGAACGACCCGGGCGACGGCGACCGCGTGACCTCGCACATCTCCTCCACGGCGATCGAGCGCGGCATCGCCCACCCGGAGCTCCAGATCGTCGACGCGGGCTGAGGGCCGGGCCGTTGCTGACGCTCCACCGCCCCGCGCGGGGCGTGGCCGTCACCGAGGGCGGCCCCCGCGAGCCCGGGTACGCGGTCGTCGTGCGGGGC
>NZ_JACADT010000821.1:0-2569 GCF_013421635.1 Streptomyces sp. UH6
TCCTCGGCGAGGGAGTGGGCGAACAGCGCGTGGCGGTCCTCGGACACGCCGGCCAGGCGCTCGGCCCGCCGTTCGTACTCCAGCAGGGGGCCGCCCGCGCTCGCGGCGCCGGTGGCGAAGCCGCCGTGGACCACCTCGGGGGTGACCCAGACGGGCAGTCCGGCGACCGGCGCGCGCGAGCCGACGGTCACCCGTCCGTGCCTCATGGCGCTCAGCACGGCGCGCCAGCGCTCGCCCTTGCGTTCCGCGCGGGCGCGTACCTCGGGGTCGTGGTGGGTCGCCGCGGTGGTGAGCGCCCTGGCCAGCTGTCCGAGCGGATAGCCGGTGGAGGCGCCGGGTGCGGTCGGGGCGTCGATGTGCTGCTGCTCAGCGTTCTCGTCCATGGCCGACGTGGCGGGTTCCGCCCCCGCGCCCTCCAGGTCCCGAGCCTGGCGCTCTGCTGGCTGAGCTACACGCCGTCGTGCGCCGATTGTGCCGGTGCCGGGCAGGGGGTTCAACCCACTTTCGGAGGGTGCGGATCAAGCCGTTGACGCTGTTCGGGTGAACGGGGAATGCGGGCCCTCGCCCGGGTTGCTGGGAGCATGGGAACGATGGCTCGCAGCCGACCGGAAGGAATGTGCCTCATGGTGGACGTCGGACGCTTCGGCATCTGGAGCGGAAAGCTCCGCGAGGGCGGGGACGAGGCGGTGGAGGCCGTCGACGAGCTGGACAGGCTGGGCTTCGGGGCCGTCTGGTTCGGGATGGGTTCGGTGCCGGCCGCCGGTGAACTGCTGGCGGCGTCCTCACGGATCGCGGTGGCGACCGGCATTCTGAGCATCTGGCAGTACGACGCCGAGATGGTCGCCCAGCAGGCGGCGGCGGTGGAGGACCGGCATCCCGGGCGGCTCCTGCTCGGCCTCGGCGTCAGTCACGCGCCGCTGGCGAAGAACTACCAGAAGCCGTACTCGGCGATGGTCGCCTACCTGGACGCGCTGGACGCGGCCTCGGCTCCGCTCCCCCCGGAGTCGCGCGCGCTGGCGGCGCTCGGGCCGAAGATGCTGAGGCTGGCGGCCGAGCGGACGGCGGGCGCCCACCCGTACCTGGTGGACGCGCAGTTCGTGGCCCGCGCCCGGGAGACGCTCGGCAAGGAGGCGCTGCTGGCGCCGGAGGTGAAGGTGGTGCTGAACTCCGACCCGGCCGAGGCGCGCCGGATCGCCCGGCAGACGGTGGACATGTACACCCGGCTGCCCAACTACACCGACAACTGGCTCCGCATGGGCTTCGAGGACAGGGACTTCGCGGGGGGCGGCAGCGACCGGCTGATCGACTCCGTGGTGATCTGGGGCAGCGACGACACGGTCCGCGCCCGCCTCGCCGAGTTCCACGACGCGGGCGCCGACCATGTGGCGCTCCAGGTGCTCGACGGTTCTCCCGACCGCCACCCCCGCGAGGGCTGGCGTCGCCTGGCCGACCTGCTCGAGCTGCGCTGACCCTGCGCGTGACCCCGGGAAGAACGCTTCCCGGGGCCACGCGGGCGGGCGGGCCCGGCCGGCCTCGCCCGCCCCTTTCTCAGGCCGTCACCAGGGTGAGCCCGTACCGGCCGAGGATCTCGTTCACCGGCTGGAACCAGGTCTGGCCGCCGGTCGAGCAGTTGCCCCACCCGCCGGAGGTGACGCCCTGTGCCTGGTCGCCGCTGATGAACGAGCCGCCGGAGTCGCCCCCTTCGGCACACACGCTGGTCTTGGTCATCTGACGCACCGCGCCCTGGCTGTAGTTGACCGTCTCGTTCTTGGCCAGCACGGTGCCGCAGTGCCAGCGCGTGGTGGAGCCGGAGCGGCAGATCGACGCCCCGACCGGCGCTTCGTTGGAGCCGCGCACCAGCTGGTCGGAGACGGTGCCCCAGCCGAGCACCACCGGCACGGTCCACCAGCCGCTGCCGACGTTCACCCAGGCGTAGTCGTTCTCGGGGAACGACGAGCCCTGGATGTTGCCGATGTAGCTCCGGTCCCAGCCGCTGACCGCCTGGCCGGCTCCACCGCAGTGCCCGGCGGTCACGAAGCCGCCGACCACCGAGAAGCCTATGGAGCAGCGGACGTTGCCCGTGTAGAAGGGGTCACCGCCGACCGTCCCCGCCGCCAGGGTGCGCGGCGCGCCCGGGACCTCCGCGACGGTCACCGGTCCGGCCTCGCGGGCCCGGTCGAGGAAGTGCCGGACCGCATCGTCGGACCGGCTTCCGTCCGCGACGTTCACGACGACCGTGTTGGCCCGGGGGTCGACGTGCCAGCCGGTCACCCCTTCGGGGGCGTCGAGCCGGTCGATGCGTCGCTGGGCGGCGTCCAGTTCCCGCGCGTCGTGCCGGACGGTGCGGACCTCGGCGCCGGTGGCCTCCACGGCACGGCGGGTGCGGTCGGGGGCGTCCGAGGTGAGGGCGACGGCAAGCCGCCCGGTCTCCGCGTCGAACCAGGAGCCGCCGTAGGAGGAGCCGGCGGCGCGGCGCGCCGTGGGTTCGAGCGCGGTCGCGCTCTTCTCCGCGGCGAGGCGGTCCTTCGCCTCCGCCTCGGTGAGGCCCAGGTCCTGCCGCATGGCCCGC
>NZ_JACADT010000822.1:0-2569 GCF_013421635.1 Streptomyces sp. UH6
GGCCGCCCCGGCCGCGCTCACGGTCGTTCCTGCGGCCACCCGGCTCGCCCAGGTCCTCGATCTCCTCGGCGCCCAGCCCCGCACGCGTGCGCTCGGAGCGCGGCAGTATGCCCTTGGTGCCCTCGGGGATGGACAGGTCGGAGAAGAGGTGCGGCGACGTCGAGTACGTCTCGACCGGGTCGTTGAAGTCCAGCCCCAGCGCCTTGTTGATGAGCTGCCAGCGCGGGATGTCGTCCCAGTCGACGAACGTGACGGCCGTGCCCTTCGCCCCGGCGCGGCCGGTGCGGCCGACGCGGTGCAGGAAGGTCTTCTCGTCCTCGGGGGACTGGTAGTTGATGACGTGCGTGACGCCCTCGACGTCGATGCCCCGGGCGGCGACGTCGGTGCAGACCAGCACGTCGACCTTGCCGTTGCGGAAGGCGCGCAGCGCCTGCTCGCGGGCACCCTGCCCCAGGTCGCCGTGGACCGCGCCGGAGGCGAACCCGCGGCGCTGGAGCTGGTCGGCGATGTCGGCGGCGGTGCGCTTGGTGCGGCAGAAGATCATCGCCAGCCCGCGGCCCTCGGCCTGAAGGATGCGGGCGACCATCTCCGGCTTGTCCATGGAGTGCGCGCGGTAGACCAGCTGCTTGATGTTCGCGACCGTCTTGCCCTCGTCGTCCGGCGCGGTGGCGCGGATGTGCGTGGGCTGCGACATGTAGCGGCGGGCCAGGCCGATGACCGCGCCCGGCATGGTCGCCGAGAACAGCATCGTCTGGCGCTTGGCCGGAAGCATGTTGATGATCTTCTCGACGTCCGGCAGGAAGCCGAGGTCGAGCATCTCGTCGGCCTCGTCGAGGACCAGGCTGCGGACGTGCTTGAGGTCCAGCTTCTTCTGGCCGGCCAGGTCCAGGAGGCGCCCCGGGGTGCCGACGACCACGTCGACGCCCTTCTTCAGCGCCTCGACCTGAGGCTCGTAGGCGCGGCCGCCGTAGATCGCGAGGACCCGGACGTTGCGGACCTTGCCGGCCGTCTGCAGGTCGTTGGTGACCTGGGTGCACAGCTCACGGGTGGGGACGACGACCAGCGCCTGCGGCGCCTCGGTCAGGTCCTCCGGCTTCGCCCGCCCGGCCTCGACGTCGGCGGGGACGGTGACGCGCTCCAGGAGCGGCAGACCGAAACCGAGGGTCTTGCCCGTGCCGGTCTTCGCCTGGCCGATGACGTCCGAGCCCGAGAGGGCCACCGGGAGCGTCATCTCCTGGATGGGGAAGGGACTGACGATGCCGACCGCCTCGAGGGCTTCGGCCGTCTCAGGGAGAATTCCGAGATCGCGGAATGTGGTAGTCAGGGTGCTGCCTCTTCTGTGTGCGCGGCGCGAGGCGAGCGCGGGGGTCCACCGTGGCGGGCACGGTCGTACCGAACCGGAAGGACGTCGTCGGCCCTGCTCGGGAGACGGGCCCGTGGCACGGGACCACGCCGACGCTCCAGCACTCGTACCGCTGAGGGGTCCCTCCGTGGCCGCACGCATGGGGGCTGCGGGCGAGGAGGGCTGTCGGGTCGGAGCCGATCGGGCCACCGACCGGGCATCCTCATTCGTGCGGCCCGTCGGATACGTGGCGGGCGCATTACCACCATACCCCGGAATCGCGCACATGCGAGGGTCGGTCCGGCGACGTAGTGCTCCTCACATCGCGCCGTCGCCGCCTCCGCCCCGCCGCGGACCCGCCCCCGCGCGTCCTCGCCCGCGCGCGCCCTCCGTCCTGGCCGTGCGCCGGGGCGGGCGTGGGCGGTGACGGCGACGGGCGTGGGCGGTGACGGCGAGGGGAACGGCCGGGCGGACTATCGTTCGTTTCATGACGACGCCTGACAACGCCACCGGCCAGACCGACGCCGCTCCGGACGCCGCGACCGACAAGGTCGCCGCGCAGACCTGGGAGCAGGCTTCCGCAGACCCGCAGTACCGCGCCGCCGTCGTGGACCTGCTGGGTGCGCTCGCGTACGGCGAGCTGTCGGCGTTCGAGCGGCTCGCCGAGGACGCCAAGCTGGCGCCGAGCCTCGCCGACAAGGGCGAGCTGGCCAAGATGGCCGCCGCCGAGTTCGGCCACTTCGACCGGCTGCGGGCCCGGCTGGCGGAGATCGACGTCGACCCGGAGGAGGCCATGGCGCCCTTCGTCGCGGCGCTGGACGGCTTCCACCGGCAGACGGCCCCGTCGGACTGGCTGGAGGGCCTGGTCAAGGCCTACGTCGGCGACTCGATCGCGGCGGACTTCTACCGCGAGGTCGCGGTGCGGCTCGACTCCGACACCCGGGAGCTGGTGCTGGCGGTGCTCGACGACCTCGGGCACGCCGAGTTCGCCGTGGAGAAGGTGCGGGCGGCCATCGAGGCGGAGCCGCGGGTCGGCGGGCGGCTGGCGCTGTGGGCGCGGCGGCTGATGGGCGAGGCGCTGTCGCAGTCGCAGCGCGTGGTGGCGGAGCGGGACGCGCTCTCCACCATGCTGGTGGGCGGCGTGGCGGACGGCTTCGACCTCGCGGAGGTGGGCCGGATGTTCTCCCGCATCACGGAGGCCCACACCAAGCGGATGGCCGCGCTCGG
>NZ_JACADT010000823.1:0-2569 GCF_013421635.1 Streptomyces sp. UH6
TACACCGCGCGGGCCAGCTCGCGCATCCCGCCGCGCACGTACCAGACGCCGAAGGCGTGCTCCATGTACGGCAGCACCGCCGCGCTCGCCGGAGCGGTCCGCGGGTCCAGGCCGTACGCCAGGGCGTGGCTCTCCAGCAGGCGCGCCAGCCGGGGGTCGCCCAGCTCCCACTCGCCCACCTGGGCCAGGGTGGCGGCCCGCCGGGTGCGCAGCAGACGCCGGTGCGGGACCGACGGGTACGGCTCACGGTCGGCGAGCACGGCCCAGTTCGGCCACAGCGGCTCCTCCAGCAGCGGGCGGCGGGTACGGTCCCATGCCTCCCGGCCCCGGACCAGGAAGTCGCCCCAGAGCCGCCCGGCGCCCTCGCCGAGGCTCGCCTCCAGGGAGGCCACCACACCGGCCCGGGAGGCGTTGGGCAGGTCCACGCGGGTGCCGTCCGGGAACAGGTGGCGGGCCGAGGGGTCCGTCTGGACCAGCTCGACGCACTCCTCCAGCGGCTCCCTGCCGGTCTTGACGAACAGGTCGCGGTAGACGGCGGGCAGCGGCAGCAGGCCCGGCCCGGTGTCGAAGGCGAACCCGTCGCGCTCCCGGCGGCGCAGGGCGCCCCCGTAGGTGTCCGTCCGCTCGAACACCGTCACGCGGTGGCCGGCCACGGCCAGACGCGCGGCGGCCGCCATGGCGCCCATTCCGGCGCCGATCACTGCAACCCGTCCCATGGCGGGGAGTCTATGACCGCCCGGACCGGCGCATATCGACGGGTGTGCGACGCGTCCGGGAGCAGGTAGGCGGACCCGGCGGACCGGGCGGATCCGGTCGGCCGGGAACACCCCGCGGGCACGCCAAGAGGGGCGCCCGCCTCGGCGGACGCCCCTGAAGCTTTCGGGCTATCGGTCCGGCTGGTCGTCCCGGCGGCGCTGCCAGCGCTGCTCGATCCGGTCCATCACCGACCGTTTACGGGCCTGCGCGGCCGCACCGGGAGTACCCGGGGCGTCGGCGGGCGGCTGCTCGCCCGGCTTGGGGCCCTTGCGCCAGCCGGTGACGGCGAGCACGGCGCACCCCAGCATGACCAGGAAGCCCACCACGCCGATCCAGATCTGCTGGGCGACCATTCCGGTCATGAGGAGCGCGATACCTACGAGGAAGCCCGCGACCGCCTGGTATACCCGTCGCCGGGTGTACGTGCGCAGCCCGCTTCCCTCGAGCGCTGTCGCGAACTTGGGATCTTCGGCGTACAGCGCTCGCTCCATCTGCTCGAGCATGCGCTGCTCGTGCTCCGAGAGCGGCACGGGAGTCCTCCTCATCGTGCAGTCGCCGGGGCGACCGGGGGTCCCCTCCAGGATAGGCAGGGAATCGCCCCCGTGAAACCCGCCCCTCTACGCCATTTGGCAACCGGTTCCGGTCACAGCCGGGCCGACCCGGTGGAACTGTCATTCCCCGCGGGCCCGCCCGTCATGCCCGGCGGTCTGTCCTCGATCATACGGGTCGCGCGGCCGGTCGGCAGGGCCGACGGTGTACTCCGTGCGACGCCGCGCCGCTGATCACGGCGGGGATGCCGCCGCGGACCGGGGTTCCGGGCACCGGACGCTGGGCGTCCGGTGCGCGGCGGTCACGCCCCGGACGCCTCGGCGAGGACGTGGAGCTGGGTGGCCACCGAGTGGAACTCGGCCATCGGGGCCACCGCCGCCTCCAGGCGCAGCAGCGCCTCCCGGGCGCCCGGCTCGGTGTCCACCAGGACCCCGGGGACCAGGTCGGAGAAGACCCGCACGCCGTGCACCGAGCCGACGCGCAGGCCGCTCCCCTCGACCAGGGAGGTCAGCCGGTCCACGGTGAAGCGGTGCGGCACCGGGTCGCCGTCGCCCCAGCGGCCGTCCGGGTCCTCCAGCGCCCGTGCCGCCTCGTGGAAGTGGCCGGCGAGGGTGCGGGAGAGCACCGCGCCGCCCAGTCCGGCGGCGAGCAGGCTGAGCAGGCCGCCGGAGCGCAGCGCGGCCGCCGCGTTGCGCAGGCCCTCGGCGGGGTCCTCCACGTACTCCAGGACGCCGTGGCAGAGCACCACGTCGTAGGCGGCACGGTCCGCCACGTCGAAGAGGCCGTGGACGTCCCCCTGGACTCCCCTCACCCGTTCGGCCACTCCCGCCTCGGCGGCGCGGCGCTCCAGGGCGAAGAGGGCGTCGGGGCTCGGGTCGACGACGGTGACCCGGTGTCCCAGCGCGGCGACGGGCACGGCGAAGTTTCCGCTGCCGCCGCCGGTGTCGAGGACGTCGAGCAGCCGGCCGTCACCGGCCTCGGCGTGGCGGTCCAGGGCGTCCTTGAGGACCTCCCAGACCACGGCGGTACGGAGAGAAGCGCGGGGGCGCACCGGGTCCGACACGGCGATTGACTCCTCGACGGGCGATCGGGGGCCGCCCGCCCACTGGAACGGGACGGGCCGGCGAACGCCTCCACCCTAATGCGCGTCCCCGCCGGTCAGCCCGGTCGCCCGCTCCACCAGGCGCAGGAAGGCGGCCACGTCGCGTATCAGGTCGTCGGCCTCCCGCGCGGAGACGGCGTGCGGCAGGTCGGCCTCGGCGCG
>NZ_JACADT010000824.1:0-2565 GCF_013421635.1 Streptomyces sp. UH6
CAAGGGCGGCGCCGCCGGCGGTACCGGCGGCAAGGGGAACGGCGGCACGGGCGGCGGCTCCGCCCCCGCCTGCGACGCCCTGGACCTCTCCTTCCACACCACCCACGAGAAGCGGTCGGACGACGAGGACCCCGACCACTTCCTGATCGTCGTGACCAACGACGGCGACAAGGCGTGCGCCGTCTACCACCACCCGCACGTGTGGCTCGGCGACCCCTCGGACCACGTCACGGCGCGGTCCGCCGTCCCTGCCTACGAGGGCAGCGACCCGGACGGGCCGGTCGTCCTCGGCCCGGGACAGGAGGCGTACAGCGGGCTGTTCGCCGGTGACATCCCGATGGACCAGTTCGAGACGGACGTGATCACCCTGCAGACGCACGGCCGCACGCCGGGCAGCACCGGCAGTCAGCCCGTCCTCGTCGACCTGCCGCTGGTGGTGCCCTTCGACGACGGCGCCCGCCTCACCGGCTGGACGACCAGGATCAACACCGCCTTGGAGTACATCCGGTCCTGAGGCGCCGCGGCACGGCCGGCGCAGCGGACAACACACGCCGGGGGCGCAGCAGTTGGGAATCGTCACCTACCATGACCGGATGCCCGCGTCGCCGGCCCGCCGCCCGCGCCCGGCCAACGTCGCCCTCGCCGCGTGCTTCGCCGTGGCGGGCTGCCTGGCCGGGGCCTTCTACCGGCCGGAGCCCTGGCGGGCGTTCGACCTCTGGGCGTACCTGCTCACCGTCCTGATCGCCCTGGCGCTCGCCTGGCGCGACACCTGGCCCTTCGGCGTGCTCCTGACCACCGTGGCGGGCTTCGCCGGCTACCTGGTGCTCGGGTACCAGCCCTCCCTCAACTTCTGGGTCCCGGCGGTCGCGTTCGTCTCCGCCGCCGCCCGCGAGCGGCCGGCCCGTACCGGGTGCGGCGTCGTGCTGCTGGCGGCGGTGGTCGCCCTCAGCGGGGCGTACGGGCGGCTTCCCTGGCCCGTGGTGGCCGTGCAGGCGGTGCTGGTACCGGGCGTCGCCCTCGCCATCGGGCTGACCCAGCGCCGACTGGCCGCACGCAACGCCGAGTTGCGCCGCCTCACCGCGCTGCTCGACCAGCAGCAGCGGCAGGAGGCCCGGCGCGCCGTGCTGGACGAGCGTTTCCGCATCGCGCGCGAGCTCCACGACACCATCTCGCAGCACATGACCATCATCACCCTCCAGACGGGACTCGCCGAGTACCTCCTGCCCTCCGACCCGTCCGCCGCCCACCAGGCGCTCAGCGCCGCCGCCACCGCCGGCCGGGAGGCGCTGGACGAGCTGCGCCGCCTGCTGGTGGTGCTGCGCACCTACGACCTCGGCGACACCGGCGAACCGGAGGATCCGGCCGCTCCGGTCCCCGACGACCTGCTGGCCGGCATCGACCGGATACCGGTGCTCGCCGAGCGGCTGGAGGCCGTCGGCGTGCGCGTCGAGGTCCGTCACGCGGGGGAGCGCAGGCCGCTCCACCCGGGGATCGAACTCTGCGCCTACCGCGTCGTGCAGGAGGCCCTGACCAACGTCGTGAAGCACTCCGGGGCCCGCGCGGCCGTGGTGAGCGTCCTGTACCAGTCCGAGCTACTGGTGGTAACCATTTCCGACCAGGGCGGATCGCTTTCGGCCACATCTTCCGGAAGGACCGGGCACGGGTTGATCGGCATGCGGGAACGGGCGAGGATCTGGCACGGCTCGCTGACCGCCGGGGCGCGCCCGGGGGGTGGTTTCCAGGTGCAGCTCCGCATCCCCCTGGGACGGGACCGGGCCAGCGGCTGACCGAAGAGGCGAGCGTTTCCCGAGGAGCCCCGTGGCCCGCATCCTGGTCGTCGACGACCAGCACCTGATCCGTTCCGGCATCGTCACCCTGCTGCGCACGGTGGAGGGGCTCGGCCCGGTGGTGGAGGCCTCGGACGGCGAGGAGGCCGTGGCGGCCGCCCGCGAACACCGCCCCGAACTGATCCTGATGGACATCAAGATGCCCCGCCTCAGCGGTCTCGCGGCCGCCGAGCGCATCCTCGCCCTGGAGACCGAGCCGGTCCCGCGCATCGTCGTCCTCACCACCTTCGACGAGGACGAGTTCGTCTACGCCGCGCTGCGCGCCGGGTGCAGCGGCTTCCTGCTGAAGGACATGCCGCCGGCCCAGCTGCTCAGCGCCGTCACCGCGACGCTCAGCGCCGACCTCCTGGTGGCCCCCGCGCGCATCCGGCGACTGGTCGAACGGCACACCGCCGCCCACGGCCTGCCGCCGAGACCCGCGGACGAGGCGGCCGACCCGCTCACCGGCCGGGAGGTCGAGGTGCTCGGGTTCGTCGCCCAGGGGCTCGGCAACGACGAGATCGCCGCGCGCCTGTGCGTCAGCGAGTCCACCGTGAAGACGCACCTGCACCGGGTGATGACCAAGCTGAACCTCCGCAGCCGCGCCCAGGCCGTGGTGTACGCCTACGAGACCGGGATCGCGCGGGTCGGCCGCGGACCCGCCGGGCCGGCCGCGACCGGCGGCTAGGCGGTCCGCACCACCGCGGGCGGCCGACGTCGCCGTGGTCGTCCCGGGACG
>NZ_JACADT010000825.1:0-2563 GCF_013421635.1 Streptomyces sp. UH6
CACGCCCGGCCTCACCGAGGAGGGCGCGCGCCGGGCGCTGATCACCGAGGCGGACATCGAGGACGCCTGGACCCAGGTCGAACCGGGGACCGCGCGGGCCTGGCGGAACCGCCTGTTGCTCGGCGGCGTCGACGCGGCGCAGTTCCTGACGGGTCGGTCGGACGTCTCCGACTGCGGGCGCCTGGCCGACGCGCTCTTCGACGAGACGCTGCTGGGCACTCCGTCCGGCGCGTCGGCGCTCACCGGTTTCGAGGAGGGCGACTCCCGGCTGCTGTACCAGGTCGCCGCCTACGGGCAGTCGGACCTGGACGCGTCGATGCGGTGGCTGCGGTCGCTGCCGCAGAGCTGCGACAGCTTCACCCTCACCGGCGACGACGGCGGGAGGCGGACCGTCGAGGTGGTGAAGACGTCGCTGCCCGACGTGGGCGACGCCCGGCAGGGCCTCACCGTGACGGTGCGGGGCACCGGCGGCGGCGAACCGGCGACCCTCACCCTGGCGGTGGCGGTGGTCCAGGTCGGCGCCAACGCGATCACGGTCACCCAGGGCGGTCTGGACGGCGCCGAGGCGAGCACCACCAGGTCCGCGGTCCAGCAGGGCACCCAGCGGCTCCAGGACGTCCTGGCCGGCCGCACCCCGTCGTCCGACCCGTCGCTCTTCGACTGACGCCGGCCGGGCGCCGGCCGGGCGAAGGGCCCCGGGCCCCGCACGGCCCGGGGCGGGCCTACCGCTCGCGCTCCCGCTCCCGTTCCCGTCGGCGCCGCAGCAGGTGCCGGACGACCAGGGCGGCGACCAGGACGCCGAGGCCGATGAGGACGTACCGCTGGTAGCGGGAGACCACCGCGTAGATCTCCGTGATGTGGTCCCCGGCCAGGTGGGCGAGGGTGGCCCACAGCCCCACCCACAGTGCGGCGCCGAGGGCGTTGAAGGCGAGGAACCGCCACCACGGCATGCCGGTGGTGCCGGCGGCGATGCCGTTGACCTGGCGCAGGCCGTCGACGAAGCGGGCCACGGTGACGATCTTGCCGCCGTGGCGGGTGTAGAACGCCTCGGCCCGCGCGAACCGTTCCGGCGTCAGGAGGACGTACCGGCCCCATCGGTGCACCAGGGCGCGGCCCCCGAACCTGCCGATCAGGTAGCCGATGTTGTCCCCGGCGACGGCGGCGGCGAACGCGGTCAGCGCCACGGCCACGATGTTCAGCCGCCCGGCCCCCGCGTAGACCCCCGCGGCGATCAGGATCGTCTCGCCGGGGACCGGGAGGCCGAAGTCCTCGACGAGGATCACGCCGCCCACCGCCCAGTAGCCGTAGTCGCCGAGCAGCGGTTCCAGATGAGCCAGGGGGCCCGGCAGGGGGTGGGCCATGGCGTCATCGTAGGCGCGGCGGACGGCCGGTGGCCGCGGCACCGCGCCGGGTCCCGCCCGCGCGCCGGTCAGCCGGCCGGGCTCCAGCCGAGGAGGGGCCCCAGACGGGTGGCGAAGTCGGTGAGGATCTGCGCGTAGTCCTCCTTGGCGAACGTGAACGGCAGGGCGAAGGCCACCTCGTCGACCTCCCGGAAGGAGGCGAGCGAGGTGAGGCGTTCGGCGAGTTCCTCACTGGGGCCGACCAGGTCGGGGGCGAACAGCAGCCGCCCCGGCCCCTGCGGGGAGCGGGTGCGGGGAAGCCGCTCCCGCGCGTACCGCTCGTAGCGGGCCCGCTGGTCCGCTGACGCGCTGTCGGTCGGGACGACCACGAGCCCGTGCGAGACACGGGCCCGCTCACCGTGCGGGTGGGCGGCGCGGAAGGCCCGGATGTGGGAGAGCTGGACGGCGTCGAAGTCCGGTACGGCGTCCTCGGGGCCCTCGGCCCTGACCACGCTGCTGGTCAGCAGGTTCATGCCCTGCTCCCCCGCCCAGCCCGCGGAACGCAGACCCGCCCCGCCGTACCACATGCGCTCGCGCAGGCCGGGCGACTGCGGCTGCACCCGGTCGGAGAAGACCTCGATGCCCTGGGTGCCGCTGAAGCGGGAGGCCGGCCGGCCGGCGACCAGGTCGAGCAGGCGGCTCACCCGCCCGTACCCGAAGTCCTCGGCGTCCGCGGTGTCCGGGTACAGCGCGTCCTTGACGTCCTCCCAGTGGACCGGCGGGCCGACGCTGACGCCGGGGTTGAGGCGGCCGCCCGACAGGACGTCCACGGTGGCCAGGTCCTCGGCGAGGCGCAGCGGGTTCTCCCAGCCGAGGGGGGTGACGGCGGTGCCCAGCGCGATGCGCCGGGTGCGCTGGGTGGCCGCGGCCAGGACCGCCACCGGTGAGGAGATGCCGTGCTGGAGGTGGCGGTGGCGCAGCCAGGCGCTGTCCAGGCCGAGGCGTTCGCCGAGTTCGATCAGCTCCAGCGTGGCCTCGTGGCCGGGGCGCGGGTCGGCCTCGTCGAACAGTCCGATGGTCAGGAAGCCGAGCTTGCGCAGCGGCCTGGACGTGGCGGGGGTGTCCGGGGCGGACGGCATGGGGCTCCTCGGTTTCCGTCGGGCGGTGTCACCCGGTGCGAACCCCCGGTGGCGCGCCCTTGTTCCGGACCGCCCGGGCGGAGC
>NZ_JACADT010000826.1:0-2549 GCF_013421635.1 Streptomyces sp. UH6
CCGTCGCCGCTGAAGGCCACGGCCGTGGGCTCGGCGCCCTCCGGCAGCGGGGTGTAGGGGTTCTCCCGGACGGCGAGGCCGGGCGTACCGAGCAGCACGGTGCCCCGGCCCGCGTCGGCGAACGCGACGGTGGAGCCGTCCGGCGAGAAGGCGGCGTCGCGGAAGTCGAGGCCGCCCTGACCGGTGCCGTCGCCCCCGAGCCAGGTCTCCCCGAGGAACTCCAGCAGGCCGCCCTCCGGGTCGTCGTGCCCGGCCCGGTAGAGGCCGATGTTGGGGTCGTCGTCCGGTGAGCTGCGCTCCGGAGCGGTCAGCAGCATGCCGCCGGGGCCGGTCTCCAGGTGGTTGGCGGAGCTGGTGTACATAATGATCTGCGGGGCCGTCCCGTCGGCCTCGGTGGCGTGGATGGTGCCCATCGCCGCAGCGCACTCCTGCGGCGACGCCCCCTCCTGGCTCGTGAAGAACAGCAGCCCGCCGGCGTGGACCAGGTCGCGGCCGCAGTCGTCCACCGGCGCCGGGGTCGACCCCACCGGTGCGAGGTCCGCGTCGTAGCTCCGGATCGAGTCGCGCTGCCCGACGTGGATCCGGGACCCGTCCGGCTCCACCGCGATGCCGGAGACCCGGCCCTCGGTCTGCCGCTGCGCCCGCAGGACGCCGTCGAAGTCGTAACCCAGGATGGTGCCTTGGCCGCCGGCGGCGTTCTCGTCGGCGATCCAGACCCGCTGGTTGGCCGGGTCCACGGTGAACTGCGAGAATGACGAGACCGGCAGTTCGACCACCGTGCCGGCGGGCGGCTCCTCCGCTCCCGCCGCCGGTCCCGCCGTGGCCGTGAGACCGGCTCCCGCCATGGCCGCGGCCAGCAGAACCGTCGTCGCTCTGCCGCCTGTTCGTGCTCCGTACCTACGCAACTGCGCCCCCCACGGGTGGTGTTGGAGTGCGGCACCGTGCAGTGCCGCTCACATGCAACACATGAAAGCGCCGTCAACAGGTTGCCCGCAAGGCGTTTTCGTAACAACCGTGATCCAGGATCCGACTCCCGCTCGAGCCTTGTACCGCCCGTGGGCGCTCGTCGTACGACAGGATGTAGGCATGGCGAACCGACTTGCGCAGGCCACGTCCCCGTATCTTCTCCAGCACGCCGACAACCCCGTCGACTGGTGGGAATGGGAGCCCGCCGCCTTCGACGAGGCACGGCGGCGTGACGTGCCGGTGCTGTTGAGCGTCGGGTACTCCAGCTGCCACTGGTGTCACGTGATGGCGCACGAGTCCTTCGAGGACGCCGCCACCGCCGCCTACCTCAACGAACACTTCGTCTCGGTCAAGGTGGACCGCGAGGAACGGCCGGACGTGGACGCCGTGTACATGGAGGCGGTGCAGGCGGCGACCGGCCAGGGCGGCTGGCCGATGACGGTCTTCCTCACACCGGACCGAGAACCCTTCTACTTCGGGACCTACTTCCCACCAGCCCCGCGCCACGGAATGCCAGGGTTCCTCCAGGTGCTCCAGGGCGTCCACGCGGCGTGGGCGGAGCGGCGGGAGGAGGTGACCGAGGCGGCCGGGAAGATCGTGCGGGACCTGGCCGAGCGGGAACTGCCGTACGCCGACGCCGGCGACGTCGCGCCGGGCGAGGCGGAGATGGCGTCGGCGCTGCTGGGCCTCACCCGCGAGTACGACCCGGCCCGCGGCGGGTTCGGCGGCGCGCCGAAGTTCCCGCCGTCCATGGTCCTGGAGTTCCTGCTCCGCCATCACACCCGCACCGGCTCCGAGGGCGCGCTGCAGATGGCCGCCGACACGTGCGAGCGGATGGCGCGGGGCGGTCTCTACGACCAGCTCGGCGGCGGCTTCGCCCGGTACTCGGTGGACCGCGACTGGGTGGTCCCGCACTTCGAGAAGATGCTGTACGACAACGCCCTGCTGTGCCGCGTCTACGCCCACCTGTGGCGGTCCACCGGCTCGGAACTGGCGCGCCGGGTCGCGCTGGAGACGGCCGGCTTCATGGTGCGTGAACTGCGCACCGCCGAGGGCGGGTTCGCCTCCGCGCTGGACGCGGACAGCGACGACGGCACCGGCCGGCACCTCGAGGGCGCGTACTACGTGTGGACGCCCGCGCAGCTGGCCGAGGTGCTCGGCGAGGAGGACGCCGAACTGGCCGCCCGCCACTTCGGGGTGACCGCCGAGGGCACCTTCGAGGAGGGCGCCTCGGTGCTGCAGCTCCCGCAGCGCTCCGACGAGGAGGGCGGCGTCTTCGACGCGGAGCGGATCGAGGGGATCCGGCGGCGCCTGTACGAGGCGCGCGAGGCCCGGCCCGCGCCGGGGCGGGACGACAAGGTGGTCGCGGCGTGGAACGGGCTGGCGATCGCCGCGCTCGCCGAGACCGGCGCGTACTTCGACCGGCCGGACCTGGTGGAGGCGGCGGTGGCCGCGGCGGACCTCCTGGTGCGGGTCCACATGGACGAGCACGCGAGGCTCGCCCGGACCAGCCGGGACGGCCGCGCCGGTGCCAACGCGGGCGTGCTGGAGGACTACGGCGACGTCGCGGAGGGCCTGATCAC
>NZ_JACADT010000827.1:0-2548 GCF_013421635.1 Streptomyces sp. UH6
GCCGCCCGCCCCCGTTCCCTTCCCCGCACGTCCGTGCCCGCCGCGCCGGGCGCCGGAGGGTTCACCTCCGGCTGCCGGGGTGATGGGATGTCGGGACCATGGCCGATCCGGCCGGCCGGCCCGGCCGCCGGTCCACCGTACGGAGGAGCGAGAACGATGCGGGTGCCGATGACCATCGCTGACTTCCTCGACCGGGCGGAGGCCGGCTTCGCCCACGGCCCCGGCGTGGTGGACGAGCCGGAACAGCCCGCCCCGCCCGTCCCGGAGAGCACCTACGGCCGCTTCGCCGAGCGGGTCCGCGCCTGGCAGGCGGGCTTCGACGCCCTCGGCGTGGCGGAGGGCGAGCGGATCGCCGTGGTCAGCCACAACTCGGCCCGGCTGCTGGAACTGCTCTTCGCGGTGCCGATGAGCGGGCGGATCTGCGTTCCGGTCAACTTCCGCCTGAGGCCGGAGGAGGTCGACTACATCGTCGGCCAGAGCGGAGCCTCGGTACTCCTGGTCGACCCCGAACTGGACGCCGCGCTCAGCGGGGTGACCGCACGCCACCGCTTCGTCCTCGGCGAGGAGACCGACCACGCGCTGATGCGGTTCGGCGTCGAACCGCGGCCCTGGTCCCGGCCCGACGAGGACGCCACCGCCACCGTCAACTACACCTCCGGCACCACCGCGCGCCCCAAGGGCGTCCAGCTCACCCACCGCAACATCTGGGTGGACGCGGTCACCTTCGGTCTGCACACACGGGCCTGGGAGCGCGACGTCTACCTGCACGTGCTCCCCATGTTCCACTGCAACGGCTGGGGCATGCCGTTCGTGATGGCCGGCCTCGGCGTGCCGCAGATCGTCCTGCGCAAGGTCGACGGCGCGGAGATCCTGCGCCGCGTCGAGCGGCACGGCGTCACCCTGATGTGCGGAGCCCCGGCCGTCTGGAACGCGGTGCTGGACGCCGCCGCCGACTGGGAGGGCGAGATCCCCGGCCGTGACCGGGTGCGCATCGTCTGCGCGGGCGCGCCGCCGCCCAGCCGCACCATCCAGCGGGTGGGCGAGGAACTCGGCTGGGAGTTCCTGCAGATCTACGGCCTCACCGAGACCGCTCCGCTGCTCACCTTCAACCGCTCCCTGCCCGCCGACGACGCCCTGCCCCCGGAGCGGCGCGCCCACCGGCTGTCCCGCGCGGGCCTGCCCACCCTGGGCACCCGGCTGAGGATCTCCGAGTCCGGCGAGGTGCTGGCCCGCTCCAACACCGTGATGGAGGGCTACTGGGAGAAGCCGGAGGCCACCTCGGACGCGCTCGACGACGGCTGGTTCCACACCGGTGACGGCGGCACCCTCGACCCCGACGACGGCCACCTCACCATCTCCGACCGCAAGAAGGACGTCATCATCACCGGCGGCGAGAACGTCTCGTCGATCGAGGTCGAGGACGTGATCTTCAGCCATCCCGCGGTCGCCGAGGTGGCGGTGATCGGCGTGCCGCACGAGAAGTGGGGCGAGACGGTCAAGGCGCTGGTGGTGCCGGCCGAGGGCGCCGAGCCCGGGGAGGCCGAGATCATCGCGCACTGCAAGGAGCGGATGGCCGGCTACAAGGCGCCCACCAGTGTGGAGTTCCGCGACTCCATCCCGCGCACCGCCACCGGGAAGATCCAGAAGTTCAAGCTGCGGCAGCCCTACTGGCGCGAATCTGACCGCGGCGTCAACTGACCCGGTAGCCTGCGGGACATGAGTACTCTCGACGCCCTGGCCACCGCCCCGTACGTCTCGGTGACGACGTTCCGCAAGGACGGCCGGGCGGTGGCCACCCCCGTCTGGGTGGTGCCGGACGGTGAGGGCGCGCTGGCCGTCTGGACCCGCGTGGACAGCGGCAAGGTCAAGCGGATACGCCGCGACGGCCGGGTGACGGTGGCCCCCTGCGACTTCCGGGGCAACCTCAAGGGCGAGGCCGTGGAGGCCCGCGCACGGCTCGGCACGCCCGAGGACACGGCGCGCATCCGCCGCGGCATCGTCCGCAAGTACGGTCTGTCCGGCCGCCTGACCCTGCTCGGCAGCCGGCTGCGCGGCGGGCACACCTCCACCGTGGCGGTCCTGATCAGCCCGGCCGACTGAGTCCCTCCGGCGGAGCGGAACCGTCCCGCCCCGCTCCGCCGGCCCCGCCGTGTCGGTGCCGTGCGGCAGGATCGTCGCCATGAGCCCGTTGCTGCTGACCGACATCGAGCAGGCGATCC
The DNA here is from genome assembly GCF_013421635.1 of Streptomyces sp. UH6. NCBI lineage: Bacteria > Bacillati > Actinomycetota > Actinomycetes > Kitasatosporales > Streptomycetaceae > Streptomyces > Streptomyces sp. UH6. The sequence goes on from NZ_JACADT010000827.1 coordinate 2,220, forward strand.
GCGCCAGTTGGAGCGCCGAGACCTGCACCCCCGAATACCGGCCGCGCTGGCGCCCCGACAACCCGGCCCGCGACCAGTGCGGCGTCACGGCACTGGTCCTGCACGACCTCCTCGGCGGCGACCTGGTCCGCGGGGAGGTCCACGCCGACGGCCGGTGGACCGACTACCACTGGTGGAACCGTCTTGGCGCCGGGGTCGAGATCGACCTCACCCGTGAGCAGTTCGGCCCCGACGAGACCGTCACCGGCGGCCGGGTGATCGCCCGCCCCGCCGAGATCCGCCGCTGCCGGGAGGAGTACGAGCTCCTGCGCGGCCGCGTGCTGCGCAAG
>NZ_JACADT010000828.1:0-2545 GCF_013421635.1 Streptomyces sp. UH6
GACGGGGCGCGGTTACGCCGGGCCGGCGACGACGGCGACCGTCTTCGGCAGGCCCACGCCCGAGCCGTCGCGGCGCGGGTCCATCTCCGGCAGCTCGGCCGGCATGCCGTTCTTCTGACCGGCTCGGGCCGGCACCGGGCCCGCCCAGGCCACCGAGAGGCAGTCCTCGCCCTTGAGGAAGCGCTGGCACCGCACGCCGCCGGTCGCCCGGCCCTTGCGCGGGTACTGGTCGAACGGCGTCAGCTTGGCCGTGGTCTGCACCGAGTCGTCGAGCGTGCCGCGCGAACCGGCGACCGTCAGGACGACCGCTTCCCGGCCGGGGTCCACCGCGGTGAACGAGATCACCTTGGCGCCGTCGGCCAGCTTGATGCCCGCCACGCCGCCCGCCGGGCGGCCCTGCGGACGGACCAGGGAGGCCTGGAAACGCAGCAGCTGGGCGTCGTCGGTGATGAAGACCAGGTCCTCCTCGCCGGTGCGCAGCTCCGCCGCGCCGACGATCCGGTCGCCCTCCTTGAGGGAGATGACCTCGAGTTCGTCCTTGCCCGCCGGGTAGTCCGGGACGACCCGCTTGACGATGCCCTGGAGCGTGCCGACGGCGAGGCCGGGGGAGGACTCGCTGAGCGAGGTCAGGCAGACGGGGGTCTCGTCGTCCTCGAAGGAGACGAACTCGGCGAGCGGGGCGCCGCCGGACAGGTTGGCCGCGGTGCCCGCGGCGATCTCCGGGAGCGGCGGAAGGTCGACCACGTTGATCCGCAGCAGGCGCCCGGCGGAGGTGACGACGCCGACCTCGCCACGCGCGGTGGTGTCCGCGACGGAGACGATGACGTCGTGCTTTACCCGCTTGGCGCCCTCCTGGGCGGGGAACGGGTCGGCGTTCGCGGTGCGGGCCAGCAGGCCGGTGGAGGAGAGCAGCACTCGGCACGGATCGTCGGCGACCTGCAGCGGCAGGGCGGCGGGGGTGTCCGCGGACTCCAGCAGCACCGTGCGCCGCGGGGTGCCGAACTTCTTGGCGACGGCGGCGAGTTCCGCGGAGACCAGCTTGCGCAGCTCGGCGTCCGAGTCCAGGATCCGGGTCAGGTCCGCGATCTCGGCGGTGAGCCTCTCCTTCTCCGCCTCCAGCTCGATGCGGTCGAACTTCGTGAGGCGGCGCAGCGGCGTGTCGAGGATGTACTGCGTCTGGATCTCGGACAGCGAGAAGCTCTCCATCAGGCGCTGCTTGGCCTGGGCGGAGTTGTCGCTGGAGCGGATGAGGCGGATGACCTCGTCGATGTCGATGAGCGCGGTCAGCAGGCCCTCGACCAGGTGCAGCCGGTCGCGCTTCTTGCCGCGGCGGAACTCGGAGCGGCGGCGCACCACCTCGAAACGGTGGTCGAGGTAGACCTCGAGCAGCTCCTTGAGGCCCAGCGTGAGCGGCTGGCCGTCGACCAGGGCGACGTTGTTGATGCCGAAGGACTCCTCCATCGGCGTCAGCTTGTAGAGCTGCTCCAGCACGGCCTCCGGGACGAAGCCGTTCTTGATCTCGATGACCAGGCGCAGGCCGTGCTCGCGGTCGGTGAGGTCCTTGACGTCGGCGATGCCCTGGACCTTCTTGGAGCCGACCAGGTCCTTGATCTTGGCGATGACCTTCTCGGGGCCCACCGCGAAGGGCAGCTCGGTGACGACCAGGCCCTTGCGGCGGGCGGTGACCTGCTCGACGGCGACCGTCGCGCGGATCTTGAAGGTGCCGCGGCCCTTCTCGTAGGCGTCGCGGACGCCGGACAGACCGACGATCCGGCCGCCGGTGGGCAGGTCGGGGCCGGGGATGTGCCGCATCAGCGCGTCGAGGTCGGCGTTCGGGTGGCGGATCAGGTGCCGGGCGGCGGCGACGACCTCGCCGAGGTTGTGCGGCGGCATGTTGGTCGCCATGCCGACGGCGATGCCCGAGGCGCCGTTGACCAGCAGGTTCGGGAAGGCGGCGGGCAGGGCCACCGGCTCCCGCTCCTGGCCGTCGTAGTTGGGCTGGAAGTCGACCGTGTCCTCGTCGATGGACTCGGTCATCAGGCTCGTCGCGTCGGCCATCCGGCACTCGGTGTACCGCATGGCGGCCGGCGGGTCGTCGTTGCCCAGGGAGCCGAAGTTGCCGTGGCCGTCGACCAGGGGCACGCGCATGGAGAACGGCTGGGCGAGGCGGACCAGGGCGTCGTAGATCGACGTGTCGCCGTGCGGGTGGAGCTTGCCCATGACCTCGCCGACCACACGGGCGCACTTGACGTACCCGCGGTCGGGCCGCAGGCCCATCTCGTTCATCTGGTAGACGATCCGCCGGTGCACCGGCTTCAGGCCGTCGCGCGCGTCGGGCAGGGCCCGGGAGTAGATGACCGAGTACGCGTACTCGAGGAAGGAGCCCTGCATTTCGTCCACGACGTCGATGTCGAGGATCCGCTCCTCGAAATCGTCGGGCGACGCTGTCTTCGTGCTGCGGCGGGCCATCGCTGCCGGGCTCCTTCACGGTCTTGCGAGCATGAACGGGGGACTGTCGCGCACCATTGTGGCCCTCGCCGCCGAC
>NZ_JACADT010000829.1:0-2543 GCF_013421635.1 Streptomyces sp. UH6
CTTTCCGCATTTCCGGGGCTGTACGGCTGGCCGAGAAGTGCGATCGGAAAAGGGGGGTGCCCGCTACGGGCACCCCCCTTTTTTTTTGCTCTACAGCCGTCCCGCTGCCTTGAGTGCGAGATAGGCGTCGGCGAGGGCAGGCGCGAGGTCGTCGGGTGTGGCGTCGACCACGGTGACGCCGTGGCGGCGGAGCTGTTCGGCGACGTGGTGGCGTTCCTCCTGGGCCTGAGCGGCGGAGGCGGCGTCGTAGACGGCCTCCGGCGTGCCGCGGCCCTTGGCCATGTCGGCGACGTGCGGGTCGGCGACCGAGGCGACCAGCAGGGTGTGCTGCTGCGTCAGGCGGTTCAGGACGGGCAGCAGGCCCTGCTCCACGGCGGCCCGGTCGAGGGAGGTGAGGAGGACGACGAGGGCACGTCGCGGCGCTGCCGCGATGGCGGCGGTGGCGAGGCCCCGGGCGTCGGTCTCCACCAGCTCGGGCTCCAGGTTGGCCATCACGGCCACGAGGGAGGCGAGCAGGTCGTCGGCGGTATGGCCCTGGACGCGGGCCCGTACGCGGCGGTCGTACGCGAGGAACCCGACCCGGTCGCCGGCCTTGGAGGCCAGGGCGGCGAGCAGCAGCGCGGCGTCCATGGAGGAGTCCAGCCGTGGTGCGTCGCCGACCCGGCCTGCTGACGTGCGGCCGGTGTCGAGGACCAGGTGGACGTGCCGGTCGCGTTCAGGGCGCCAGGTCCGGACGGCGACGGTCTGCTGCCGGGCTGTGGCCCGCCAGTCGATGGAACGGGTGTCGTCGCCGGGGACGTATTCGCGAAGGCTGTCGAACTCGGTGCCCTCGCCGCGGGTGAGGAGGCTGGTGCGGCCGTCCAGTTCCCGTAGGCGGGCCAGTTTGGACGGCAGGTGTTTGCGGCTGTGGAACGGCGGCAGCACACGCACGGCCCAGGGCACCTGGTGGCTGCCCTGGCGGGCCCAGAGCCCCAGCGGGCCGTACGAGCGGATCGTCACCCGGTCCGGGGTGCGGTCACCGCGGCGCGTGGGGCGCAGACGGGTGGTGACCCGGCGGCGTTCACCGGCGGGCACCTCGAGGACGTGCCGGGAGGCGGCGGCCTCGGTGCCCGCCGGCCAACTGCTGGGCGGCCAGGCGTCCCGCAGTCGGCCACGCAGCGGGCGACGGGTCGTGTTGGTGACGGTGAGGGTGACCTCGGCGGTGTCTCCGAGGCGCACCGAGGTGTCGCCGGAGCGGCTCAGGCGCAGACGGCGGACGGGAGCGGCCAGTGCGAAGTCGCAGGCACAGGCCGCGGCCAGGGTGCCGTTCACGGCGAGCACGCCGGTCCAGCCGGGTTCCAGCAGGCCGACCGGGAGCGAGCCGATGGCCGCCAGCAGGGCGGCCCGTCCGGTGAATCCCATCAGCGCGGCACCGGGACCTGGGCGAGGACGGCGGTGATGACGGAGTCCGCGGTGACGCCCTCCATCTCGGCCTCCGGCCGCAGCTTGACCCGGTGGCGCAGGGTGGGCAGGGCGAGGGCCTTCACGTCGTCGGGGATGACGTAGTCACGGCCGGTGAGCCAGGCCCAGGCGCGGGCGGTGGCGAGCAGGGCGGTGGCGCCGCGAGGGGAGACGCCGAGCGCCAGCGAGGGCGACTCGCGGGTGGCGCGGCAGACGTCGACCACGTAGGCGGCTATGTCGGGGGAGACCGTGGTCTTCGCGACGGCGGCGCGGGCGGCCTCGATGTCGGCGGCGGTGGCCACCGGGCGCAGGCCGGCGGCGTTCAGGTCGCGCGGGTCGAAGCCGGAGGCGTGCCGGGTGAGGACGCCGATCTCGTCCTGCCGGGACGGCAGCGGCACCGTGAGCTTGAGGAGGAAGCGGTCGAGCTGGGCCTCCGGCAGGGGGTAGGTGCCCTCGTACTCGACGGGGTTCTGGGTCGCCGCGACCAGGAAGGGCTCGGGCAGCGGCCGCGGGGTGCCGTCGACGGTGACCTGGCGTTCCTCCATGGCCTCCAGGAGGGAGGACTGGGTCTTGGGAGGAGTGCGGTTGATCTCGTCGGCGAGCATCAGGTTGGTGAAGACCGGGCCCGGCTGGAAGGAGAACTCGGCGTTGCGGGTGTCGTAGACCAGCGAGCCGGTGACGTCCGCGGGCATCAGGTCGGGAGTGAACTGGACGCGCTTGGTGTCGAGTCGCAGCGACGCCGCGAGGGAGCGGACCAGGAGGGTCTTGGCGACGCCGGGGACGCCCTCGAGGAGGACGTGGCCGCGGCAGAGCAGGGCGACCACCAGGCCGGTGACGGCCGGGTCCTGGCCGACGACGGCCTTGCCGATCTCTGCGCGCAGGCTCTCCAGGGCGGCCCGAGGGTCGCCGGAGGCCGCGGTGGTCCCGGCCGTCGGGGTGGGCTGCCAGGAGCCGGGAGTGATGTCAGCGGTCGGGTCCGTCATGGACGGCTTACCTCTCTTTCGAGGGCGTCGAGTCGGTCGGCGAGGGAGACGAGGGCCGCGTCGTCGCCGGGCGGCGGGCCGAAGAGGAGCTCCTGGAGGCCGGCGGCCCGGGCCGGGTCG